>CAZWBV010000261.1:0-1696 GCA_964632225.1 uncultured Gammaproteobacteria bacterium
GTTTTGATGGGTACTGGCGGTGTTCTGGCCATGGGCTGCACATTTGGTCAGGGAATCACGGGTTTTTCCACTCTGGCGCTGGGTTCACTGATTGCCTTTGGTTCCTTTATACTCGGCAGCGCGGTGACGATGAAGGTTGAATATTATCGTATGGTTTACAACGATGCGGGTTTCGTGGACGCGTTACGGGCGACGCTGGCGGATTTTCACTTGTTGCCGCGCACCGGCATCGACAGACCGAGTTGATTTCGTTTGCGGCACGCGTCTGTCTGCTTAAGCGCTGAAATTGATTATTATTTTTGTATGGCATTATCCTAAATAAATCAGTTGAATCTACTGCGGACGCCTAATGCAGAACCTAAAGTTTTTTTCCCTGATTTTAGGCTCACCCGTAGAGTGACTACGCGATCACCTAAAATCAGGGAAAAATACTTTATCTTCAGCGCCTTAGTCGCCCTCGCGACGATTCAACTGATTTATTTAGGGTTATGGTGAAAGATTGTGCAGGCTGTGAGTTTGCCGCCAATATCGCCTGTATTTGTAACCAAATTATTACATTTCTTGCTTGATAATTACTGATCTCACCCGATAGATAATCAGTAGCGACGTGTTAAGGCCATTACTACGTAAAACAAAAGTGCTGTTTATAAATGAATGAACTTATTCTACAGTCCGTGATTGAGATTACCGGGCATCGAGATATCGATTCACTGGAGTGCAGTCTTGTAATGACATTGGCGGGATTGGCGCCCTGTCGGGCTATTTCTATATACAAGCTCTTGGATGATGCAGACAGTAGTAGTATTGAGGAGTCGGTGAGATTGGATATCCATATCGGCCACAATAGCGTTAAAGAATATATCTGGAGTGAAATCCCCCGGTTTATTTCTCGTGATGAGTATGTAGAAAAATGCTTAATGTCCGGTAAAACCGTTAAAGTGGAATCAGACGCCAAATCAGTAAGCTTAATTATTCCGGTAGTATCAGGCAAAAACGTGGTTGGTGCTATTGGGATGAGCGGTCCCAATGAAGTAAGTCTTTCTGAGCAATTAATAAAGAATATAGTTAAAATTTATGAAAATTATCTATACATTTTAAATGAAAGTGAGCGGGATAAATTAACAAATCTTTTTAATAGGCGAACGTTTGACAAAAAACTTGAACGATTATTGACAATGCAGGTCAAGAATCAAAAGCAAAAAATTCATTCAAGTGCGGCAAACGAAAAACGGAAAAATTTACCTGGATCAACAGCCTGGTTGGTGATTTTGGATATTGATCATTTTAAACGGGTAAATGATGAATTTGGCCATGTTTGCGGTGATGAAGTTATACTGATGTTGTCGCAAAAAATGAGGGAATGTTTTCGTAGTTCGGATTTATTATTTCGTTTTGGTGGCGAGGAGTTTGTTGTTATCCTTGAACCCATTCCACCGGAAATGGCAAGCTTGGCATTAGAACGCTTTCGTAAAAAAGTTGAAGAGCATGAATTTCCTTTAGTTAAAACGATCACAGTCAGCATTGGTTATGCTAGAATATCTGCGTCAGATTACCCGCAGACTGTATTGGAAAATGCTGATAAGGCGCTTTATTATTCCAAGGATCACGGCCGTAACTGTATGCATAGCTATGAATTTTTACTCGAAATGGGGCATCTAGAAACCGTCAATAAAATTGGTTCAGTCGATCTTTTTTA
>CAZWBV010000261.1:1796-3931 GCA_964632225.1 uncultured Gammaproteobacteria bacterium
AGTGAGAGGCTTGCATGATGTCGAGGTGATGGATGTTAAAACCGTGTGCGAATTTGATATGTAGTGTTTTGAAAGGACTATTTTATTTAGTTAATAAATAGCAATAACGCGTAACGTCAATTCACATAATTTATCAGTTGTGTTTAGCGGTTGGAATATTTCGCCGTACATTCGTAAGATCATTGTACTCCCTATCGATTTTTCGAAAATCTTTGGTGGTGACAAGTCAGAAGATGGAATACCCAAGGTACATATTGATACTCTGCGCCCAAATAGGCTCGAAACCGGATGACGATACCTAAACACAAGGTTGTCGTCGTTACGTTCAATTTTAAATTTTCCGTAGATGAGTACCTGGCGTCCTTTAAGGTCTTCCGCGCTCAATTTTGTTATTATGCGATGAACGGATTGCCTCCTAAGTTCATCCCGTTTCTGTTCAACTTCGTCTTGTTGTAGTGTAAATTTGAGGCGATTCTGAATTGCGGCTAATTCTCTTTCTAACTTTTCCGTGTGTTTGGCGTCGATATCTTTAGGATCAAGAACTTCAAGTCCGACGATCACTTGACGTTGCTCCAGTAGATACTCTAGAAGTCGGCTAAGCATCTCTTCCAAACTTGCTCCGGTAGAAACCTGCTCGGTCACCCACTTGGAAATTTCTTCACTTCCAGCATTTGCGCCAACGATATCTCTTATCTTGGTTCGAGCAGAGGGGTCGTCTTCGACTAAAATTTCTTGAATAAGGTTGATTAAAATTGATTCTTTGAAAACACCATTAAAAGCTTCTCGAATACTAATTTCATTCGCATAGTTAAAGTCATTAATTTGTTGAAGCGCCTGAAAGTACTGTTGGCGGCCGGACTCACTTTTATCTGCTAAATCAGCAAAGTTTTCTTCTTTTTCTTGTTCTTTTTCTTCTTCTTCGATTAGATCCTGTAACGAAACCAAAATTTCTTTAAAGTGATCAAAGCGCGATGGTCTGTCTTGTGTTGGAACCCAAATTGTGTTTGGTAGCTCGCTTGCGTCTATGGAGGCTCTATGGCTCAAAATTGATCGCAGTGCACCACGATAAAACTGCGGTTTTTCGGTCAAAAATTGTTCAGGTAGATCTTCTATTTTCTGGATAATCTTTGCCACTGTGTTGTTCACTCCTTTGAGTTTTCTCTGATTCGTCTAACCTTTCGATATGCCATGATCGTTCTGGCAGTACCGAGGTTAAAGTCGAATTAGGCTGTTTTTTATATGAGTTCGAGTTTGCCTCTATTTTCTTAAGCCTAACCTAATTTTCATTAGCTCAAAATGATAATACTATAAAGTAATAAAGTTGCGTCCATTCTGGCAAACGAGTCATGAAGGTATAAAAAAAATTTCAGCGTAGATTAATTCAACGAAGAGAGTAACTGAAGTATTATTTAATGTAAAAATAGGGGCTAATGTCGCATCGGTAGTAGGATCTTTATTCATTTTCTTTTGCCATTGGTCTTTATACGTTACGCAACACCCAATGGATTTTTTGACTCTCGAAATAGAAACTTTTACGAATGAAGACATTGGCACAACTATCGGTACAACCATTAAAAATTCTATTGCAAAGCAGTATGGATTAGAATATCTCAAACGCCACGGGTACGGGTATAGAGACAGCCCCCTGCTTGTGTCGCTTTATTTGCTCGTGGTCAAAATCTCTACGATTAGGTGCTTTTTTTCTTGAAATATATAAGTTCAATAGAGTTGCCTGATTTTTATTCAATATTTTTTATTTTATGGCATATGTTTTTTCGGAATTGCCCTCCGTACATTCTTATCGCATTGTTGATATACATTGTTTATACGCAGAGCGTTAAAGTGATTGCTTCAAAGAAAGAATTTGAACATGATACCTTACGTTAGTTGCGCGATTTATTTTTCTTTTTTTTTCAGTACAACCCATCGTGCCGTAGTTGGCTTACCTGGATCGGCGTTTTTACTTAAAATAATAAAATGGAGATCAATATGACAGATACTATAAAGCACCAAATTGTAATAATTGGCGGAGGTGCGGGTGGTATTGCAGTGGCGTCCCGGCTGATGAAGGAGCAAGAGGATTTTGATATTGCCATCATTGAACCTGCCGATACGCACTATTATCAGCCGGGTTG
>CAZWBV010000262.1:0-3918 GCA_964632225.1 uncultured Gammaproteobacteria bacterium
AAAGTGACGTAATTAAACACGTCACTTTGACGTATTTCACTCAGATCAAATTCATATAGCCACCCGTATTACAGCCAGCCTAAATCCAGAAACCAAAAATATTATATTAATATTCAATAAGCTGCAAACGCATTAGCTTGTATTTATGTTTATGTCAACCAGGCTCTTTCCCTCTATGACGGGAGAAATACGTCACTTTGGTTCATATTATGCTTGCCGCCAATGCAGGGGCATATTATGCGTATCCTATCAGTTTAAAGGCAGATTTTATCCGTGGACGAACCCAAGCAGGCCACTTTTTTTGAAGGAAGTCTGCGCCACTATTCGTCTCCGGCACGATAGTATCCGCACCCCGAATCCTGTTATTTGGACTGGGTAAAGCGCTTTATTCTCTTCCTCGGCAAAAAGTATTCTTGCGATATGGCGGAACTGGAGATGCTTTCTCGTGATGGGGCTCATTCACTCTTGCGTTTAAGATAAATCAGTTAGATCTACTGCAGAAGTCTAATGCACTGAAGGCTTCTCTTCGTTAGCATCTGCAACAGGTACGTAATATTTATGACAAGGATATACCCGTGGCGATTGAGATTTAGGTTATCCGCCAGACCTCATAGTGTTTTTCCAACCGACGGAAAAACACGCGTTCAAATACATACGATACACCGCCAATCAATACGATACCCAATAATACCTGTCTTGAGTTGCCAATTTCACCTCCCATGGACACCATCCACCCCAGCCCTTGGGTTGCGCCTATCATTTCTGCTGCTACCAACGCACGCCAGGCCTGGCTAAAACCGATACGCAGCGCGGCGGTCACAAAAGGCAGGCTCGCGGGTAGATATACATAGAGGAATAATTGCCAACGTTTTGCACCCAATGCACGGGCAGCACGCACTTCGGTACCCTGAATGGTTAACACGCCTTCCATAATCGTCAAGATCATTGGGTTTACCGCAGAAATAAAAATAACGACAACAATCGTAGTGTAACCAATTCCGAAGATAATCAACATCAACGGCGCCCACGCAATCGGCGGTATTGCCATAAACAAGCCGTTTAACGGCACTATATATTCGCGGAACCCTTTATAAAAACCGGCCATGAAACCGCAAATAACAGAAACAATAATCGCGGCGCCAAAACCACCGACTTCTTCCAGGAAACTCGCCCACAAATGCCCATATAACGAACCATCAGCTATCCAGTGATAACCTTCCTCAGCCACCTCCCAAACTTGCGGTAAAATATAGCTTGGGAACTGCGTAGCAACCAACATCCAAACAACCAGCAGGGAGGGAATGGACAACCATGACCAGGAAAATTTAGGCATTAATATTTATCTCTCCCAGCAGCGGGGTTTTAGCAAAAGCATTTTAGCGAGAGCGACTCACACACAAGCGCTATTTCAACAAAAGTCAGTCACGATGGTTCGTAGCCGCAGACGGAAATTACTGCATCGCTTCCCTGGCTAAGCTTTGATCGATCAAATCGTCCGCGTTCAGGGCTTGTTTGATATAACCAAGCGAATACGAATAGTCCATCAGTCTCTGGATAAACGCCTTGTCTGCATCAGTAATATTCCATTCCCACCCAAGCCGACTTCGTGCTGCGGCGACTATTGCGGTACCAGGATGTTTTACGCCGTTCTCATCGGTGACTTCTTCTAACTTAAACGCTGCGGCGATAATGTCATTACCTGCATCCGGACTCGAATTGAGAAAATCAACCGCTTTTTTATGTGCCCGTAGCGCTTTGATTACTGCAGGTCGCTTATCCTTCAATGTATCGGGTAACGCCATTATGATGTACCATGGATATTTAGGTAATGCTTCGTTTACATCAAAAATAACTTTTGTTTTTCCTCGAATTAAATACTGACTGGTGAAGGGTTCCCAAATAAACGCCGCGTCTGTCACGCTGGCTTCTACAGACGAGCCCATGTTGCCGGGCGGCATAGGCACTATTTGTACATCTTCATCCGGTATTAGCTTCGCCGCTTCACCCAACACATACCCACGCAGTAATACATCCATACCACTGCCTTTACGTACGCCGGCTAGCTTGTGTCCTTTTAAATCCTCTAACGAATTAATATCGCCTTCTTTACGCGCCAATACGGCCGCCTGACCGTAATTAACTTTCGCGATGATCTGGCCCTTCAATCCACGTGAATACCAGTGATAAACTGGCGGTGAACCAATATAAGCCATATCAAGCTCGCCCGCAGCCAGCGCCTGATGCACTATTGGGCCGCTGGTAAACGACAAAATTTCCACATCAAGACCTTCTTCTTTAAAATAGCCTTTTTCTTTAGCAATTAGCGCAGGCGCATTCGCCATTGCGAAGACCCAGCCGATGCGCAATTTAGCTGGCTTGGCTTCGTCCGCTATTGGCGCTTCATTTTTCGTCTCTGCAGAAGAGTCCGCAGAATCTGAAGAACTCGATTTATTTTCGCAACCTAGCACAAGTAACGACGATGCCAGCAACATGCTTAACATTAAAAAATTTATATTTTTCATCATCTGTCTCCTGGTTATCTTAAATATAGTAGCCTAACTCTGATTATTAAAACAAAAACCTAAACCCTAAACATAGGCAAAAAATTTGCACGACCCCTCGTACGGCACCTCGTATAATATAGTCCGTATAATAATATAAAGTTAACGCTGTCGCGCCGCCTCTTCGACTTGTTTTTTTAACGCAGAAACCGCAGAGATATCCTCGATTAGTTCTTTTTTATAATTCCAAAACAACTCTGTCGTACGGGTAGTGGGCCCACTCCGTGGTCGTGGTAACTCATTTTTCAACTCCCTGAAAACACCATTAGGGGGTAAATTTAACACTAAAATTCGATCTGACAGATAAATCGCTTCATCGATATCGTGCGTAATAAAGACGACGGTCTGACCAAGATTGTCCCATAAGCGCAGCAATTCATCGTTCATGATTTCACGGGTAATTGCATCCAGTGCACCGAAGGGCTCATCCATTAGCAACAATCGTGGCTCCATCGCTAATGCACGTGCAAGCGACACGCGCTGCTGCATACCACCTGAAAGTCGCGTAGGCAAATAATCTTCAAACCCTTTGAGGCCAACCATTTCTAAATAATGGGCGGCTTTATCGTGTCGCTCTGCGGGTGTTAACTTGTTTTCCATTCTTAATCCGAATTCGACATTTTCTATCGTCGTAAGCCAGGGGAAAAGCGTCGCTGCCTGAAAGACATAGCCAAAATGAGGGTCCTCCGGCGCGATAGGCTCACCCCGCAAGCGAACTGATCCTTTGTCTGGCTTAAGAAAACCGGAAAGTAAATTTAAGAACGTCGTCTTACCACACCCTGAAGGCCCAATAATGGAAAGAAATTCACCGGGATTAACGCGTATAGGCAGGCCTTTGAAAATAGGTACAGAGCCATACGAGAAATAGACATCCTCTATAATTAGCTCATCACCGCCAACATGTTCTACTTTCGCCACAGCATACCCTGCTATATTATTTTTTGTTGAACTGTTCTTTCATTTAACTGGCTTTAGCTAAATTTGTCTAGTTGGACTCCTAGTTGGACTCTATGCCGGCTTCTTACTTCAGTTTCTCGCCAGTTCCTTGAATCTGCCCTGATCTAGATAATAGAATGTTTTCGCTTGCTTTGGATATAATTATTAAATCAAATTTATCTATGCATATAGAAATTTTTTTATATAAGCTGGCCAAGTCACTAAAAAATATCTAAATTATTTTTCTGACTTTCACCGGAGGTGACATTGGCGATAGACTTCACCCAAACAGGGCTTTGAATATAAAGCGCTCTTTTTTCAATTCGTAACACCCCCCTTCTCTTTAATTTACCAAGCACACTTGAAACAGTTTGGCGACTGGCGCCAATCATATCCGCCATTTCCTGGTGCGTAAGAGGGA
>CAZWBV010000263.1:0-3911 GCA_964632225.1 uncultured Gammaproteobacteria bacterium
ACCCGCAATGGCTGGGTAAAGCATGCCAAAAAAAAATACCTTCCGCCATTATTCTGGATATGGCGTTTGCTAATAATGATTTCGCTGGTGCAGATGAAATAAACGCACTAAACGAAGACTGTTATATATTACCCCCCGTCGTGTTTATTTCAGCGCGAGATGATATTGAAGCCCGTTTGGTTGCCCATCGAGCGGGTGCAGCACGTTATTTTGTAAAACCGGTTAGCACCAATAAATTAGTCAAAAGCCTGGATAGCATAACTAACCGACAGGTTGAGCAAGCTTATCGTGTGTTAGTCGTGGACGATGATGAGGCGTTATTGGAACACCAATGTGCGACATTGAAAGCGGCAGGGATGGTTGTACATGGAATCAGTGATCCGCTGAATGCATTGGATGCGATGGATCAATATCATCCCGAATTGATTTTACTGGATTTATATATGCCCAATTGTAATGGATTGGAGCTGGTAAGTGTAATACGTCAAATGGATGCGTGGATGCATGTGCCAATAGTCTTTTTATCTTCGGAAATTGAACAGGAAAAGCAATTAGCCGCGCTTCAATTGGGCGGTGATGATTTTATTATCAAACCGGTTTCCACTGTGAGTTTAGTCAATACATTGAAGGCTCGTTTAAAACGAGCTCGATGGGTAACGCGGCTTGGAAGGGATTTTCAGGAATCGTTGAATGAAAGCGAATCATTGCGTGCCGCGTTGGATAAACACAACATAGTGAGTATAGCGGATATGAAAGGCATTATTACTTTCGCCAATGATATGTTTTGTGAGATAAGTGGGTATAAATATGAAGAATTAGTCGGACAAAATCATAATATTCTTAGCTCTGGCTACCATCCTCGACATTATTTTAAAACATTATGGAAAACCATTAGTAACGGTGAAATCTGGTACGGTGAAATTCGTAATAGGCGTAAGGATGGCAGCTTTTATTGGGTGGTATCAACGATTATTCCTTATCTGGATTTAAATGGTAAACCTTATCAATATATTTCCTTGCGTACTGATATTACCAGCTTAATAAATACCCGACTGGCATTGACTCAGGCAAAAGAAGAAGCAGAAGAAGCAAATCGTGCGAAATCACAATTTCTTTCAAGCATGAGCCATGAATTGCGTACACCGATGAACGCCATAATTGGGTTTGGTCAATTATTACAGATGGAAACAGAGCAGCCATTGTCGATTACCCAGTTGGATAATGTTGCGGAAATCGTTAAGGCCGGCCGGCATTTACTGGAATTGATCAATGAAGTGCTGGATTTAGCAAAAATAGAATCGGGTCGCATTGATCTTTCGATGGAGCCGGTATTAATGAATGATGTGGTGCCAGATTGTGTGCGTCTGGTGATGCCGTTGGTGCGCCAACGCGGCATTAAAATGAACGTATCACATAATGGTAAGGATATTTCTTTAGACGAATGCGATAAATTGAATTTAGTCGTCAGGGCAGATCGGATTCGTCTTAAGCAAGCGTTACTTAATTTATTGTCTAATGCTGTTAAGTATAACAATGACGGCGGAAAAGTGTCGATAGAATGCAATACGCGGCAAGATAAGTGGTTGCGAATTAGTATAAGCGATAGCGGTCCGGGTATTGATGCTGAGAAACTTTCACAGTTATTTCAGCCATTTAATCGACTTGGGGCGGAGCGAACCGAGATAGAGGGCTCAGGTATTGGATTAGTCATTACTCGAAAAATTATCGAATTGATGGGCGGAAAAATTGGCGTAGACAGTATCAAAGGTGAAGGCAGCACATTCTGGTTTGAATTACCAGAAGATGATCTACTCGAGAGTCAACTCAGCAGTATACAAAGTATGGCGCGTATTTCTTCGCAACAAAATTTGCAAACAAATGAACAGGCAGGGTATGAGCATAAGGTGCTTTATATCGAAGATAATCCGGCAAATTTACGTTTAGTGGCTCAGGTTTTGGATCTATGTCCCAATGTTAAATTGTGGTGCGCGCATGACCCAATATTGGGACTGGCGTTAGCGGCAGAACATAATCCGGACTTGATTTTAGTGGATATAAATTTACCTGGTATGGATGGTTATCGTGTTTTGGAAAAATTAAGGCAGCTTGAAGCCACGCGGCAGACACCTGTATTTGCAATTAGCGCAAATGCAATGCCCCAGGATATAAAAGAAGGACTTGAAGCTGGTTTTTGTAAATATATGACAAAACCGATTAATGTTGAAGCTCTATTACAAGCAGTCAGCGAAGTGTTGGGAGACCGGGAAAAACAGGTGAGTTAGTACTCCCTAGAGTGAGTATATTGTGGACGAAGAAAATTTTAACGCGACAAGATAGTTGTATAGTAGTAAAAATGGTAGTAAAAAATAGTAGAAAAAAATATGAGAGTAGATAAGCCATGGGCGAAATTAACGAAACATTAATGGCAGCAGACGCAGAGCCAACTAAAAAAACGTATCCAACCACGGAAGACAACTTGAAATCAGCCAGCATTTTAATCGTGGACGACGAGTCTTCCAATATAAAGTTACTAGATCGAGTACTGGATAGCGACGGTTACACAAATATTATCACGACACAGAACCCGCTCGAAGTGCTGGGTTTGTATCATGAGCATACAAGCGACTTGATTTTGCTTGATCTTAACATGCCGCAGATGGATGGTTATATGGTGATGGAGCAGCTTAAAATAAATTTCGGTAACGATTTATCCCCCATTTTAGTATTAACCGCCCAGCATTTACAAGATCACCGGCAACGTGCGTTAGACAGTGGTGCGCTGGACTACGTGACTAAACCCTTTGATCGTAAAGAATTGCTTTCACGAGTCCGTAATTTATTGGAGGTACAATTAGCGCGTAAATATATGCGTGAACAGAATGATATTCTCGAAAGACGCGTATTTGACCGGACACACGAATTGGAAATTGCGCATCAACAGCTTTATGAGAGTCGCATGCAAATTGTTCGGCGTTTGGGCCGGGCGGCAGAATACAGGGACAATGAAACTGGTTTACATATTATACGCATGAGTCAGATCTCAGCCAGGTTAGGTGAAGAGGTCGGTATGAATCGGGAGCAATGTGCGTTGTTACTGAACGCAAGCCCAATGCACGATATCGGTAAAATTGGCATACCCGATCAAATTTTATTAAAACCAGCTAAATTTGAGCCAGAGGAGTGGGAAATAATGAAAACACACGCGCAAATAGGCGCGGATATTTTAGGCGGCAGCGATTCAGAGTTATTGATTATGGCGAGTGAAATCGCGATAACGCATCATGAAAAGTGGGATGGTAGCGGTTATCCGCGGGGCCTCAAAGGTGAAGAAATACCGTTGGTCGGGCGTATTGTCGCAATAGCGGATGTGTTTGATGCCTTGACATCAGCGCGACCTTATAAAAAAGCATGGCCAGTCGAAAAAGCGGTGACCACAATCAAAGAAGACAGTGGCAAGCATTTTGATCCACTGTTAGTCGATTTGTTTTTGAAAATATTACCGGATATTATTTTGATAAATGAAAAATATGCGGAACCAGAAATTGAGTCGAAGTTGTAGAGATGTTATAGCGAAGTTATAGATAGTTATATAGTAAGTATTTGTTTGTCCAATCGCAAACAACTATTGCGTTATATTAGGGGATCAACTTGAAATTATCGATAGTTCACAAAATTGGTTTGTTGTCTGCCTTATTAGTGACACTTACTACGGGTGTGGTAATTTCAGTATTTTATACGAGTATTAGTAAACTAATAGTAGAACATAGTTTGGAGGACTTAACGGAAAAGGTAAGCAATCAGGGACGATGGATCCAGGCCCATATAGAATCGCAGCGCAAAGACGTGTTAGTTCTCAGTAATACGCCACCTATTCAAGGAATCTTGCGCGCCCGCCAGGCAGCGAGACAGGA
>CAZWBV010000264.1:0-3893 GCA_964632225.1 uncultured Gammaproteobacteria bacterium
CAGGTCACTGCCGAATGGGATCCGCGCGCCGCGCTGGGTGTGGTGCTGGCCGCCGGGGGGTATCCTGCCGATTATGCCAAAGGTGACATAATCTCCGGACTCAGCAGTGCAGAAAATTCCGCTAGCGCCAAGGTTTTTCATGCGGGCACCGCAGACAAAGACGGCCACACCGTCACCGCTGGCGGTCGCGTACTGTGTGCCGTAAGTCTGGGCGCTACCGTAAGCGTGGCACAAAAACGCGCCTATGCGCTGGCAAAACAAATTAGCTGGGACAGCATGTTCTACCGTAGTGACATCGGTTATCGTGCCATCGCCCGTGAAAAAAACTGACACTGACAACACTTTTACACCCAAACCTTTAACTTCACACCAACAGGTAAACTACTATGACTACACCTTTCGTCGCTATTCTCATGGGCTCTGATTCCGATTTACCGGTTATGCAGGCCACGCTCGATACCCTGAGCCAACTGCAAATACCTTATGAAGTGAAAATCACCTCCGCACACCGCACACCGGATGCCACACACCACTACGTGACCGATGCTGACCGACGGGGCTGTGCAGCCTTCATTGCAGCCGCCGGACTGGCTGCCCATCTGGCGGGTGTGGTGGCCTCACTGACCATCAAGCCCGTTATTGGTGTACCCATGGACGGAGGCCCGCTCAAAGGTCAGGACGCACTGCTGTCCACTGTTATGATGCCCGGCGGCATCCCCGTGGCTACTGTGGCTATCGGCAAAGCCGGTGCCAAAAACTCCGCCTATCTGGCCGCCCAGATTCTATCCCTGGGTGATCCGGAGCTGGCTGAGCGCGTCAAAGCCGAGCGCGCCGCCAACGCCCGCGCCGTGGTTGCCAAAGACGCCGAACTGCAAACCAAGCTCGGCAAATAAATCCCGTTCACGCCGCCATGAATCGCTGGCAGCTCACACAGGCCGCCCGCACAATCCATGGCGGCGGCGTTGTCGCTTATCCAACCGAGGCCGTGTTCGGTCTCGGTTGCGATCCGCTGAATCCCGAAGCCGTGCAAAACCTGCTGGCACTCAAGCAACGACCCATGGAAAAAGGGCTGATTCTCATTGCTGCCGACATTGCACAACTCACCCCTTTTATCACCCCACTCACCGCGAAAGCCGAAGCGCAGCTGGCTAAAACCTGGCCCGGCCCGCACACCTGGTTACTGCCTGCACACGCTGACTCCCCCCACTGGATACGCGGTCGTCACGACACCATTGCCGTACGAGTCACCGCCCACCCTATCGCCGCTGCATTGTGCCGGGCCACCGGGCACGCTCTGGTCTCCACCAGCGCCAACCCTGCTGGCAAAACACCCGCCACCAGCCCTCTGCGTGTACGTCGCTACTTTCCCGGTATGCTGGACAACATTCTGCACAGTGCCCTCGGCACAGAAACCGGCCCCACCCCCATTCGTGACCTGAGCACAAACAAGCTGATTCGGCCTACCGCTTCATAAATACTCCGGAGCAGCCTTTTTTACTTGACACGTCTTTAAAGAGAACTCAGTTTGAAAATGTCGGGTCAACAGTTATTTTTTGTTTTACCGAGAGTTTGAGAACTTGTGCAGCATACGTGTTTCTATCTGGGGAACAGGGTTCAAGGTTAAAATTTGACAAGGCCAGTTCAGCTCTATAGAGTTCCGACCGAAATTCACTAGCACCAACAAAAAAGGAGGTCAGGATGACCACCCCTCGTCGCAATGAGCAGGTAAGCTCAGAATTTATCCCCCCCCCCTGTTACCACTACATCACCTGTTATATCCGCCGCGCACTTTTGTGTGGCTAGGGCCTTTCCTTCGGAACGTTTTTTGACCCTCAAGGTATAGCGGGTGGTTTACAGAAGCAATGAGATTGCGGAAGTTTTTCGTTATTACGCTGATATGCACTGACATTCAAAAAACAGTAAAACCATTTTTGTGCATGCTTATGCATTTAAAATAAAGTCACTACATTAAGAAAAAGGACAAAAAATGAAGGATCGCATTTTTTCACTTCGCATTCGAGAAGCCAAAATTCCTGGCAGAGTTGTCTTCACCAGTTTTGCTGTGTTTGCTATGATCGTGTTTTCACATTTAGCTATAGCCACCGCGCAGAAACCGAATATTCTCGCCATTTTTGGCGACGATATTGGCTGGTTTAACCTCTCCATTTATAACCACGGCATCATGGGTTACAAGACCCCAAACCTGGATCGCATCGGTAAAGAGGGCGGGATGTTCACTGATGCATACGCCGAGCAAAGTTGCACGGCAGGCCGCGCTGCATTTCTCACCGGTCAGCATGGACTGCGTACCGGAATGATCAAAGTGGGGTTGCCTGGTGTGCCCTTTGGCCTTAGTCACGAAGACCCCACCATCGCGGTGGCACTCAAGGCTTACGGTTACACCACTGGTCAATTTGGCAAAAACCACCTCGGTGATACCAATGATGTTCTGCCCACCACTCACGGCTTCGATGAGTTCTTTGGAAATCTTTATCATCTCAATGCCGAGGAAGAACCCGAGAATCTGGATTATCCAACAGATCCCGAATTTGCTGAAAAATATGGCCCACGCGGTGTAATCCATTCCTACGCCAAAGAGGTTACTCCCTCGACTGGAGGGGGAAAGATAGATGAAACCACCGGCCAATACATAGTGGACACAGGCCGCCTAACTACACAACGTATGAAAACCATCGACGGAGTCTTCGCCAGAGAAGCCATTCGTTTCATGGATGAAGCCCAACATGCCGGAACACCTTTCTTCACTTGGTATGCCGCGAGCAGAATGCACGTCTGGACTCATCTCAAAGAAAAGACGGATTATAAGGCCGGACCGACAGTGCCCGAATTCGACAAGCTTTGTTATGCCAAAAAGGCAGATGGTACCTCGTGGAGCACTCCAGGTGGTCTGTGCAATGTGGCCATGAAGCAGGATTACTACGCGGAAGGCAAGACAGGGCTGGGCGTTCATTCGGATGGCATGGTCGAACACGATATGTATGCAGGATTGTTGCTTGATTATCTTGATGATGCAGGCCTCGCCGACAACACCATCGTGATATACACGTCCGACAATGGCCCGGAGACCTTCACTTGGCCGGATGGTGGCACTACGCCTTTTCGTTCGGAGAAGGCTACCAATTGGGAAGGCGCATATCGCGTTCCTCTGCTGGTTCGTTGGCCCGGAGTGATCAAGCCTGGCTTCGTTTCAAATGAGATCATTGCACTGCAAGACTGGTTTCCCACTTTGGTTTCTGCGGCCAGTGAAGCTGCTGGTAATCGTATTGACATTAAAGCAAAGCTGAAAAAGCACGGAGGTTACAAATTCGGAGAGGAAACATACCACGTTCATCTCGATGGCTATGACTTCCTCGACTATTTCCGGTGCGTCAATGGCTTCCAACCTCCAGAGGAAGTCTGTCCTGAGTCACCACGTAAAGAGTTCATTTACACCAATGACGATGGCCTTCTGGTTGGGATGCGCTACGATCAATGGAAAATCGTGTTCCATGAGCAACGTGCGGATGCGTTTGATGTCTGGCAAGACCCATTCACGGCTTTGCGAGTGCCGAAGATCTTCAATCTACGCTCTGACCCCTTTGAAAAAGCTGACCATGAGTCAGATTTCTACACAGGTTGGCGCTTCAATCGTGCTTTCCTGCTAACACCGGCGCAGGTTGAGGTCTACAAATTCCTGAGCAGCTTTAAGGAATTCCCACCCCGGCAAGCACCGCCAAGCTTCAGCATCAATATCAATGTGAAGGACATCATTGAGAAGTGCGGAACAGTGGAGGAACCTCTGGAGGATAATTCCGAATGTTTCCCATTACCTAAAGATGGTCCTCATTTGCCAGCGATCAGTGGCTGATTGATTGAAACGTGAATACGCCGGG
>CAZWBV010000265.1:0-3874 GCA_964632225.1 uncultured Gammaproteobacteria bacterium
CTGTCGATTGCTCTAGGTATGACATTCATTCCAAAATCATGGCTAGAACTGGGTATGTCTGCATCGTCAATCAACTGATCATATAGAAATTGTGTGTTAAATACATAAATACCCATGGACACCAGCGCTACATCATCACGATCCGGAATGGCCGCCGGTTTGTCAGGTTTCTCTGAAAATCGTGTAATATTGCACTTTTCATCCACCGTCATCACACCAAAGGCACTTGCTTGCTGAATAGGCACTTCGATGCAGCCAACGGTCATGTCCGCACCATGGTCTACATGGTGCGCGAGCATAGGACCATAGTCCATTTTATACACATGATCGCCGGCCAATATCACAACATATTTCGGATCATGCAAACGAATGATATCGAGATTCTGGTATACTGCATCAGCAGTCCCCGAATACCACGACGCTTCTATGCGTTGCTGCGCTGGCATAATTTCAACAAATTCACCAAACTCACCGCGCAAGAAACTCCATCCACGCTGTAAATGCTGAAGTAGAGAGTGGGATTTATACTGTGTAAGCACGCCTATTTTTCGTATACCCGAATTTAGGCAGTTGGATAACGGAAAATCAATGATTCGAAATTTTCCACCAAAGGGCACCGCCGGTTTAGCGCGCCAAGTCGTTAACTGTTGCAACCGGGAGCCACGCCCCCCAGCTAATATCAGTGCCAGAGTGTCTCGTGTTAGGCGACTGACGAAACGACCTTCTTGTTTATGTTTGCCGCTGATCATAATGAAGCCTCCCGGTTATTTCATTACGTTGTCCGAGTGTGACCACCCATGTGACCACCTACTAAGTAGTTATCGCAAGATAATATACATGTTTTGATCCTAGACGTTGTTAGCTCTCTATATTCTCTCTATATTATAGGTTCAACTCACTGTGAACCCTCGCTGTGAACCTAGTCTATCGGGCGTTCAAGCAAATTCTCCAATACCGCTATGCACGCTGACAGAGTACTAGACAAGAGTACTAGAATAGTCACACTCGAATATTAAATACTCTTACTGATATTATGATACTATTTATATGAATCGAAGCAATGATTATATGAATCAAAGCAATGAAAAATTTAGCGGCGCATGCGGCGCATTAAATAAGAGTGCTAAAAAGAGACTGCCCGTTCAGCGACGCAGCTTAACGACGACTCGCTACCAAAATTTGGTTTTGGTTGAACAATTAAGCGGGTCCATTATTCACTAACCCAACGATTTTTACTACAGCGATATGCCAATAGTCAACTTTAAACAATCTGATGTATCTGAGGAAGTACTCAAAATTATTGAAGCACGCCATTTTGATCCATTTTCAGTGCTTGGGAAACACAATCTGAACGACGGATCAAACCAAGCCATCGTACGTGTATTTATCCCCAGGGCGCGGGCTGTATACCTGAGTAAAGAGATAAACAAAGACAAACTTGACACCCAGAGTATGGAATTACAAAGAATAAAAGGTACTGACGTATTCCAGTGGCAAGGTCCAAAGGGCGATATCCCCGACAGATATCAGATTATCTGGTATGACTCCGTCAATAAACGCCATCAAATGCCGGATCCGTACTGTTTTACCCCTCAATTATCAGACTATGACATACATCTGTTTAGCGAAGGCAGACACTGGCACGCATATCGCTTTCTGGGTGCGCATACTCGCACCGTCGATGCGGTGCAAGGGACGTTGTTTTCCACCTGGGCGCCCAACGCAGAACGGGTGAGCGTTGCCGGTAATTTCAACCAGTGGGATGGTCGCTGTCATCCAATGCGGGGACTGGGTGGTAGTGGTCTTTGGGAAATATTCATTCCGAACGTCGAAGCAGGCGCGTTGTACAAATTTGAGATCCGCAACCGGGAAACACATTCTATCCAGTTAAAATCAGATCCGTACGGTCAGTGTTTTGAATTACGTCCCAGTACGGCGGCAATCGTTACCAATAAGAACAACTATGCCTGGCAAGATAGCGTTTGGATGGCGGCACGGAAAAACACCGACTGGCTACACCGTCCGATGTCAATCTATGAAGTCCATTTGGGTTCATGGAAACGGGATGAGCACGATCGTTTTTTAAGCTATAAAGAACTGGCCGATCAACTCGCCGATTACGTCGAATACATGGGTTTCACGCATATCGAACTATTGCCTATAGCAGAACATCCACTGGATGCATCTTGGGGGTATCAAACCATTGGTGCCTACGCACCCACCAGCCGTTTTGGTACACCCGACGAATTTAGATATTTTGTTGACCATCTCCACTCGCGCGACATCGGTGTGATTATTGACTGGGTGCCAGCACATTTTCCAAAAGACCAACATGGGCTCGCTCGCTTTGATGGCACAGCCTTATATGAACATGAAGATCCTCGAAAAGGAGAGCATAGAGACTGGGGAACACTAATATTCAACTATGGCCGCAGCGAAGTCAGAAATTATTTATTATCAAATGCGGTGTACTGGCTGGAAGAATTTCATATTGATGGTTTACGCGTAGATGCCGTTGCCTCGATGATCTACCTTGATTATTCACGAGAGGACGGCGACTGGATTCCAAACAAGTACGGTGGTAATGAAAATCTGGACGCCATTGATTTCCTGCGCCATCTGAATGAAGTGATTCACGGTTTGGGCACGGGATGTCTCACTATGGCAGAGGAATCAACATCCTGGCCTCAGGTTTCAAGACCAACCTGGCTAGGTGGACTCGGCTTTAGTATGAAATGGAATATGGGTTGGATGCATGACACGCTGGGGTATATGGGTAAGGACCCTATTCACCGCCAACACCACCACAATGAACTTACCTTCGGACTCTTATATACTTTTACAGAAAATTTTGTATTGCCCTTTTCTCACGATGAAGTCGTCCATGGAAAGAAATCGATCCTTTATAGAATGCCAGGTGATAATTGGCAGCAATTTGCTAATCTGCGACTACTGTACACTTATATGTTCACCTACCCAGGGAAAAAATTATTGTTTATGGGCAACGAATTCGCACAAGGCAATGAATGGGATCACAATAAAATTCTCGACTGGTATGTTCTCAGCTATGAATCTCACAAAGGCGTACAATCACTGGTACGCGATTTGAATCATACATACAAAAATCAGCCTGCATTATTTGCACACGAGTTTGATTCACAAGGTTTTCAATGGATCGATTGCAATGACTCAACGCAGTCGATACTCACTTTTATCCGAAAAAGCGAAAATGAAATCATTATTGGCGCATTTAATTTCACACCGGTACCGCGGAAGGGATATCGAATTGGTGTGCCGGAACGTGGTCAGTACAAGGAAATTCTTAACTCAGATTCCCTTCATTATGGCGGTAGCAACATGGGTAACGCGGGTGAAATAAAATCGGATGACATCCCCTGGATGAACCGGTCTTATTCAATTAATGTCACGTTGCCGCCGTTAGCAGGCATTATCTTGAAATATATGACCTGAAGCTGACATGAGAAATGTCCTCTTTGTCACCAGTGAGGTCCACCCGCTGATTAAAACGGGTGGACTCGCAGACGTAGCCGCTAGCCTGCCACAAGCCTTGAGTGCACTTAATTGCGATCTGCGAATTGTGCTACCTTATTATCAGGAAACTAAAAACAAACTCGATACTGTTATACCCATCGCAAAATTCAGTGTTGCTGGCCTGCCAGGTACAATAACATTGTTAGAAAGTATTCTGCCCGAATCTGCAGTGAAAATCTGGTTACTGGATTACCCCGCCGCGTTTGATCGGCCCGGCAACCCGTATCTAAATCCGCAAGGTCTCCCCTGGCCTGACAATGCAGAACGCTATACCTTGTTTGCAAAAGCAGTGGCACTCATTGCAACGGGCCAAATAATTTCC
>CAZWBV010000266.1:0-3856 GCA_964632225.1 uncultured Gammaproteobacteria bacterium
TGCGCCGATGGCGCGGGTGAGCACATTGGCAACGCTGCATGCGTCGGCTTCTTCCGGGCGTAGCAGACCGTCGTCGATATATTCTTCGACCATGCTGTGGTCTTTGGTCATTTGTTCGAGATTGCCATTACGTAAGCGATAAATGCGGCTGTCACCGACCCAGAGGAATGCGCATTGTGTGTCGTAGGCGAGTAACGCGGCGACGGTGCTGCCGATCGTGGCGTTGTCAAATTGTTGCGTGGCCATTTCCATTAAACGCCGGTTGACGTCTAATAAACAACGTTGCGCCGCAGAGACGAAATCGTTTAAGTCCTGTGGTTCGTTAATTTGCTGAAGATGTTCGACTATCATCTGGCTGGCCACATCACCGGCCTGGTGTCCTCCCATGCCATCCGCGACCACCCAAAGGCCGAGTTCGGGAAGATTCAGGCAGGCATCTTCATTAATAGTTCTTATTTTTCCGGTGTCGGACTGGCACGCGGAGTACCATATTAGCAATGAATCGTTTTTCATGGCGTTACACTAGTTGTCTTTTCCTGGTCATCACTGACCGTCGCGGCAGGTCGTCGGCGATAGAGTTTGTTATCTGAACCCCAGTGCTCCCAATTTCCAGTCAGCAGCGCGCTGAACCCTTGTCTGGGCGGAAGATTGTTGCAGATCAGTATCGAGGGTTCGACTTGTTCAGATCCATCTGTCCACCACAGCGTGAAGTCTGGAAAACGTTCCAGAAGAAATTGTTCCATCAGCGAGCTTAAGTTGCTGGAAATGGAATCTGAGCCAGTCATGGCCACGCGCCAGTTTTCACTGCTGGCAAATTCAGGCTGGGCGGTTTCTGTTGTTGGGTTTTCGGATACCGCGTGCCAGTAGTCGGGAACACTTAAGTTTTCGATATCCTGATTGAAAGAGTCTAAGTTATTAGTTTGATCAAGCGCAGACAGGGCGATATGCTCCACCTGTGAGAACCACGGTGCTTCATTGTCTGCGATGGAGATCAGACTGCACGCGTCCTCCACGGGCACGGCCAAAGTCAACGGGAAGTAGCGCCCGACACGGTCGACGCTGGGCATGAGCAGCCCGACCCAGTTTTTATCGTTACACACCCGTTTGGACAATGCAAAGCGCCAGATCGGCCCGGTGAGATAACGATCAAGCCATTGTTCGGCCAGTTGTTCACGACTGGTGGCGATACTTTCTTGTAGCCACTGGTCCCAGGGATCGACAAACGTGCGCGGCAGGTGGCGCGAAACAAAATCTCCATTCGTTGGAATCTTTCCATAGAAACCCAGTTTATTTGATTCTGTCATGTTTTTTCTGTCATTCTTGTTTTGGAAAATTAAAGTTTTCGCAAATTAAAATTTTCGAAAATTAGAGTTCAGACTAAAGTTCAAACTAAAGTTCAGACAAATTAAAGCCGTTCCGGGCAACGAAATTTAGCGAGCTCACGTTTTGAGAAAGGATTGGCGACACTGCTCGCTTGCACCCGATAGCGCGTCTCTAAACCTGCCGTGCTAAATGTTATCAGCGCGTAACCACCGCGCTGGCGCTTTATTTTGGAACCATCCAATAGCCGGAACCAGGCCCAAGCGCCGTCATAAACGATATTGAAATTTCGTGTACCCGCGCCCTCGAAAATCACACGCGCTCGATTGTTATCCACATCCTCCGGGCCTGGCCATTCAACTTTGGTGGTGCGAGGTGGCTCATGTTGATATGAAAGTTGTTGTCCGTGCAGTTCTAACCGAACTCGCTTAACTTTGGCATCCAGGTAGACTGGCTTTAAACTAAGTCGTATCGACGGTTGTTTGCCACCGTCCTGGAAGAACATCGCTTTAATGCGTGTTGCACGCTTGATTTGAGCTAAGGCCCCTGAAGATAAACCTAAATTGCGTTCGTCCACTGTACGCAGACGCCAACGCCGCGTATCTATAAACGGCGCGAGGTAGGTGTTGATAAAATTATCGATGCTGCCTGAGTCACCAAAGAAACGCCCGAAATCGATCAGCGAAATCTCTCGACGCCCTTTTTGAAATATTGGATAGCGGTTTTCCAGCGTGGCTTCATAATCACGCAACACGCTGGATCGCCAAACGGTATTGACATAAACGCGCGCGCTACCGAGTACGGCACCCCAACTTTGCGTCGCGGCTGAATCCACAATGTCGGCAACCGCGATGGGAAGATTTCGGGCGTGGCGTCGGAGCTTGCGGATAGCGTCTTTTTTGTTTTGCGTCATGCGCGCCCTGGCTGCTTCGAAGGCCGCTTCAGACTGATCAGATGCTTCAGCGATTTCGGTGATATAATCGTTTAGTTCCCGTATTTGATCGTGCAGGCTTTTTAATACGGAAGGCTGATCTTCCTCGCTAACAAGAAGATTGTGCAGTGGCTGAAATTCGCGTTCAACGGGATTGCTTGGTTTGCTTAAGTTCTTCCCCAATTCAAAGCGATCTAAAAAACCTTTGAGTTTTGCCCGGTCCAGGATCGTTTGTTCGGTAACTGCCCTTACAAATTTTTCTAACGGTGATTTCCGGTCTGCCAGGATGTTAAGTGTATCAACGGCACTATTGAGGTTGCGGATGTTGGTGAGCTTGATTCCGGAAAGAAACGTTTTCCATTCATCGACGTAGTCTTCAAAGTAACGTGCGCGCACATCACGTAATAACGGGGCCGGATCGGCTTTGTCCAGCTCTTCTTGTTTGTGTTCGCAGATGCGTCGATTTTCCGCAATAGTCAGTTCGGTGGTGCGCTGGCCCTCTTTGTTAAGCACATCGTGGTAGCCGTCATAGGTATAAAAGCCTGGCACGATTGAGCTTGACGAACTGCTTTTGGTCTTAACCAGGATCTTATTAAGCTGTTTGCCAAAACGGGCCAAATTATATTCATTGATAGTCCCTTCCGCCTGTTGTTGTAGGCGCGCATAAATTTGCCTGGAAAGCGGAATTTCACACACCACGCGTTGGGTTCTATCCATAAGTGGTTGATCCAAATTCTGCGGTGAGAATTCGCTAATCAGTAATTCATCCAAATGGGTTGCCAGCCGGGTTTGCATCGTAGGCTCATCTTCCAGCCGTTGTTCCCAGTTTTTTACAACCCAGGGCCGAAATGTTTTTGGGTCAAGATTTTCTGGATCTCCCAGCATGACATAAATACTCAACAGCTTGCGCAATTCTTCTGGTTCATCGCGGATATTCCGCATGCCGTATTCCAGGCGGTCTTTAATATTCGGTAACAGAAATTGTTGTAATGCCCGAATATAGGCATTTTGTGCGGCATCCCCCAGTTTGTAACCTTGATAGAGTCCCATACCCATCAACCAGGGTGTTTTACCTTCGTTCTCTCCGTAAACCAGGCTGATGCTTTTAGCCGCTTGCAGTGCGCTAACGACTTCGTCCAGTTGTGGGCGCGGTTGCAGGTTATCCACAACCTTATTATAGTGCTCGACTCTGTTTTCCAGTTTATTAACCCATATCTCGTTACGCGTGAAGCTGGCTGACCAGGCAAAAATAATCGCCAGGGTGATACCCACCGTGCCGGCGTAGGCACCGCGCTGTAACCACAGGCGTTGGATTTCATATCGCCTGTTTGCCCCTGCCAGTTCGGACTCTTTAAAAAAAACATCCTGAAATAGGCGGGTAATAAAGTAGCTGCGGGAATGTCCCTGGTAGGCGGGGAGCGCTTGCAGGCTCATACCGAATGAATTCGCCAGGGAACTCATAACGCGATCGATCGGACTCCCTTCCTGAGTACCGCTGCTAAAATACACGCCGCGCAACCACGCACGCTCCTGGTATCGATTGGGCGCAAACACTTTTTGCAGGAAATCTTCCAGTAAGGGTTTAAGCCCGGCGACTTGTTGAGG
>CAZWBV010000267.1:0-3305 GCA_964632225.1 uncultured Gammaproteobacteria bacterium
CCGGCCTGGTCGCTGCTACTAATGTTCCCCATACGATAAATACCTTGTGGTATCCACACCATTTCAGGTCCCTGCAGCCCTGTATCTGACTTATCTCTAAATACAGAACCGGAATTCACATCCCGAATAATGTTTACTGTCGTGCAAGCAGTATTTAACGAGAAAAACGCACACGATAGGACAATTAAATAACATTTATGGAATAAATTTCCGAGTACGGGTATTTTCTCCATACCAGACGACCACTTCATCATACTCTATCAGAATATGACAAATAATTGCAAAAATGCCAAATCAGGACGCATGGGCCAACTCAGGAAAGGGCAAATACTTTTCATTGAAAAACTGCATTGCCACTTCATCCGCAAAAAACCGACCTCGTGATGTCAAAAAAACGTTTTCGTTATCTTCATCCAGTAAGCCTAATTTTTTCAGACGAGCAATTGTATCGCCAAAATACGCTCCCACGGCCTCACCAGTGACTTGGTTAAATGATTGTTTATTCACAAACTTGTTTTTTAAGGGCAAAATAAACCGTCTGCGTATCTCATCATCGTGCGTTCTGACCATCCCTCGATTAACCGATACCTTGCCCTCATCCACAAGCCGGTAATAATTTTGTAAATTATCATCACCCACATTCAGCGAAAACACACCGCGCAGGTTCGACCAGGAAGAAACGCCTACACCGATTACATCGGAAAGACGACAGCACGAATCGCGCAGATAATGCGATATATCTTTTTCCTTTTTAGCAAAAATGCGTGTTTGCTGCTCGTCAAATCCATTCTCCCTTGAAATAATCAGCCCTAACATTTTCATAACATAAATGTTATCAACGGCTGGAAATGTATCCGCTTTTTTATTATAGACTTTTAATATATTCCCCGGTCTGTCGCCGTGCGGTTTAATACGCAACCGATATAGCTGATAACCCTCGATATCCAGCGTGACAGCCTCTTGCATCGTCTTAACCCACTGCGCCAGACTTTGCTCAGGGTATCCATAGATAAGATCAATGAATATATTATCGATACCTGCTTTACGGATTTGCTCTATGGCCTTCAATGTATCCGCATGTTTGTGGACGCGCCCCATGCGCGCCAATATTGAATCATCAAATGATTGCACGCCCATGCTCAATCTATTTATACCGTAATCCTTCATTATTTTTAATTTTTCCAGGCCATCTTTACCCAGTATCGTTGTTGGCTCCGGCTCCAAAGAAAACTGCGTACAATGGGTCAAATCAAAATGTGTGGTAAACGCCTTTAAAAATCGCTCCATTTGTTTTGCTGATAGATAGGAAGGTGTACCACCGCCAATCAGTACTGAATCCACCGGAATTTGTTCCACACCCAGTTTTGAGCGGTATATAGCCATCTCTTTTTCCAGATGGTCAAGATAATCATCGACTTCCTCTGAACGGCTTTTGGTTTTTGTTATCCAGTGGCAAAAAGTACAACGCGACGGGCAAAAAGGGATATGTACATAGGCAATCATTGGATTTGCCGGACGTTCATTTATCGTTTCCAAAACGGACTTTTCATCCATTTGCGGATACATTGTCAACGGTGGATAACCAATAACAGGAAAAAATTTTCCTTCTGTAGGCAGAATCCCCGACGCTTTAACAGTATCAAGATCGAACTTCCCAAGCTCCGTCTTTGCTTTATCTATCCAGTTTTGAATATCCATATCCATATAATCAACCTTATCTGTGTATTTACCGTATTTCAGATGTCATCACCAATGCAACAGGTTTTGGTCCAGTGTTAATTTCACCTACCCGTTTTAACTGACCATTTTCTTTATTTATACCGAAGACCGTGATATTTTTTGAGCCTTCATTTATTACATAAGCATATTTTCCAGCGGGCCCAATCACCATATCAATGGGATGCTTGCCGACACGCACTTCATTGGCGCTCCTTTTTACTAATCCAGTATTGGTATCTGCCTGATAACTGGAAACAAACCCAGACTCTTTGTTAACTACATAAATAAATTTACCATCCGATGTTTGAGCAATTGATACCGGATTCTCACCGGTCTTCACCGGCTCGTTTAATTTACGCAAATCTCCCGAACGCACATCTATTGCGAAAGCCGTTAATGTGCTTGATTTCGAATTAACAATATAGGCATAGCGACCGTTTGCCTCGATCGCCATTGCATTAACATCACCGTTCACTTCAACAGGCGAGCCAAATTCGCTTTCGACAACCAATGGCCCGTCATCATAATAGTTAAAAAATGAAATTTTATTAGAAGACGCATTCGTAATGTAGGCATTACGTAAAGAGGGATGCATTAACACCTTGCCAGGCTGACGTTGCAGTTTATAAGGAGACGCGTAATTCAGATCTGTTTGTCTTATTTCTGTTAAAAAACCGTTGTTAGCATCAAGCTTAAAAACAGACATTGTGTTTGATTTTGGACTCGTCGTATATAAATAGTTTCCATTGTAATCAACGGTAATCGAGCGAGGTCCTTCACCCGTTTGGAACGGCGAACCGTTAATTTCCTTTAGTTTGCCGTTACGTTGGTTAATTTCAAAAGCGGAGATGCTGTTTGACTTTGAATTGGCGACATATAAAAATCGATTTAGCGGGTGCAGCGCGATAGATTCCGGCGCTACACCCGTTTTTGCTTTGGCAATTGACTTAAACATCCCTGTTTTGCCATTGACTTTATATATGCTAACCGAATTTGAATCAAAATCGGCCAAGTAAGCAAAACGCGATGAAAATTCAACTGGCTTATCACCCATGACAAATGCAATTGACCGGGGACCAGAACGTGCCATTGTGGTCTCACCGATAGACAACACACCTGTTTGCTGATTCACAGAATAAGCCGTAACGTGATTACTGTCATAATTCGTCACATAGGCGAAATTTCCGCTTGGTTCCACTTCTACCTGAACATTCACACTCCCTACATTGACAAACGGTGAACCGGGGATCGGTGCCAACTTACCCGTGAACGTATCGATTGAAAAACCATAGGTACCGCCAAACCAGTTGGCAACATATAGAAAGTTCCCATTCGGATGAATGGTTAAACCAAAGGGAAATACACCCTCACCCAATGGCAAAACCTGTTTTTCCAACAAAGCGCCGCTATCGCGGTTTATTTCAAATACAATAATCTCTCTGCTATTCCAACTGCTCACAAAAGCATACTTACCCGCAGCGTGAATTTTTATATACTGCGGTGCATCACCTGCAATAAACGGTGAACCAGGCATGTCCATCAGTTCACCCGTAGTGTCATTCACGCGATACCCGGAGACAGTGTCA
>CAZWBV010000267.1:3315-3855 GCA_964632225.1 uncultured Gammaproteobacteria bacterium
GAACCGGTCAGACGGATGAACAGCAACAGAGCGCGGCAAATACCCACCGGAATAGGGCGACCCGTTGAGTACACTTAATATACCGGTCTGCGAATCAATTTCCATTACAGCAACGGCGTTGGAATTCCTGCCGACGATGTATAAATATTTTCCATTTTTGTCGAACGCAGACCAAAAAGGAGAAACAACTTGTGGATCAAACGGCGAACCCGGGAGTTGGATCAGTCGCCCGGTTGAATGATTAACACTAAATGCAGACACTTTCATGCCAGTCTGCTCAGTAACGTAAACAAAACGACCGTTCGGGTGAACGACAACAGATGAAGGAAAACGGCCTGTATCCACGTGACCGTTGTGGCGTAACTGGCCGGTAACACTGTCTACTGTATACATCGAAACAGTGCTGTCATAGGCATTCACGACATAAGCAAATTTGGGCACCGCTGCATTCGCAGCCTGATATTCTGACAATGCCAATAACAAAAAAATACTAAACAAAATTGGTAATCGCATTATAGGGTAAACCACCATATAGATTTT
>CAZWBV010000268.1:0-3852 GCA_964632225.1 uncultured Gammaproteobacteria bacterium
AAGTCTATTTTTACAAATAGTTAACAATCTACGTATCAAGTTCCTGACCTAAAGAGTGATATATAACTATAGTCGACTAAAACAATTATACCCACGCCCCAATATGCAGCAGGTGACTTTTCGTGGCTTTAACAAAGATTGCTCTACCAAAAAGTGGTGCCGAACAAGCCGTTAAAGTGGCCACCCACGGCATGGACAGCCGATCAAAAAAAATGCTGGCGCTAACGATCGATAAAAACTATCACGGCTTAATCGAATTAATTAATTCAAACGACGCTGCCGATGCGCTGCTACTCGACCTGGATTGCAAAAACGCCGATGCGCTATTGAAAAGCCATCTACAAAACAATACACCTATTGTTGTTATGTCTATCAGACATAAGAGCATAGAAAATACGGTCTATATTCGCAAACCAATAAACATCCCTGTTTTATTAAAAGTAATTCGTGAATTAACCCTGGGCGTCTCTCCTGAAGAAATAAAAAAAAAATATACCGCGCCACCTAAACCCACAACGGCTAACTCGACCAAGATAAACACCAAGCCGCAAGCGAAAAAACCGAATTCAGAAATCAAAACAGCCGCAAATGCGTTAAATGGGCGGGTTAAAGACAATACCGCGACAACCCTGGTAATGAGCCGCAAAGGAGTAAACAATTTCGCTGGCTTGTATTATAAACAAGATGATTACGCGCTAGGTTACTTATCAAAAGCGGTTGAATTGGCGCGTCGCCAATCGGCATGCGTAAAACTAACTTGTTGGAATAAGCCCTTTATCGTATTTAACCCGGCACGCAATGAAGAGATTTTGACAAATATGTCGGATGGCATGATCAGAAATCTCGGCGTCATGCGCACTACAGGCCAAGAACTGCATATCAAATCAAACGTAATGACCGCAGAAGAATTCAGCACATTGTTGAAAGACAATGCAGACTCGATGACACTTTTTCCTGCACAGGTCTTTATTTGGAAATTAACATTGCTCACCGCACGCGGCCGGGTGCCAGAAGGCACTGATTTAATGAAACCTGTTTTTTTAAAGCATTGGCCTAATATGACCCGCCTGGACCCGATACCTCACGGTTTACGCATTGCGGCGCTATGGTCAAAACAACCACGCTCTTTATTGGGCATGTTCGCTGTTTTGGGTATCCCGTTTGACCATATACTCAACCTGTATAGCGCTGCGAAGACCATTGGACTCGCCGGGCAGGCAAATCGAAATGCGGACGCTCTTATCGAACCAGATGACCCCAAAGAACACCACCACCGTGGTTTATTTTCTTCGCTACTGCATAAATTAAGCAGTAAATTATAACGACCAACGACGAAAGCGGATCTTGTTTAACGTTCATTCAAGTTTAATATGCGCTTGTGAAACTTTATTACTGATATTGACAAATTGCTCCACACTCAGTTGCTCTGCACGATTTCCAGGCTCAATGCCTAACTCAACAAGCTGGCTCTCATTAATATACTCTTTCAAACAATTTCGTAACGTCTTGCGCCGTTGAGAAAAAGCCTGTGCCGTTATTTGCTTTAATATTTTTACGCTCTGTGCCTGTCTTGGCAACTCTACATAAGGTCGAAGCTGGATAAACGCCGATTGGACTTTAGGTGGTGGATTAAACGCACCGGCATCCACATCAAAGAGTTTGCATACTTTACAGTAATATTGCACCATTACGCTTAATCGGCCAAATTGCCGACTGCCCGGATCCGCTGTCATTCTATCGACAACTTCTTTTTGCAACATAAAATACATATCCTGTACGACGATTGATTGCTCGAGAAGATAAAAAATGAGGGGCGTCGAGATATTGTAGGGCAGATTACCTATAATTCGTAAGGGTCGGCCGTTGTCTGGTAACAAGCTGAAATCAAATTTGAGTACATCTTCATTATATATAGTGAGTCCGTCTGACGACCCGCAATACGCCCGGCAATTTTTTTCTAGTTTAGGGACGATATCTCGATCAAGCTCGATTACTTGTAGTTCTTTTAATATAGTGAGTAATTGGGTCGTTAATACCCCAAGACCAGGGCCTATTTCAAGTACATGTTGACCAACCTTGGGTTGAAAAACAGCGATAATACTTTGCACGATATGAGGGTCATTTAAAAAATTTTGACCAAAACGTTTTCGTGGTTGATGGTTCACCGTGGTTTACTGCGGATTAATGTTAATCTGGGTATTTTTAATCAACGTGCCTGCGGTGTGCATCGCCAGTTCCATGCTGTCACAATTTATCTGGCCGCTCGCCGCCAGATCCAAGGCGGTGCCGTGATCTACAGAAGTGCGAACAATGGGTAGACCCAGCGTAACATTGACCGCATTACCAAAACCTTTGTATTTGAGCACCGGTAATCCCTGGTCATGGTACATTGCCAGAACGACATCAGCCTGCTCCAGGTATTTGGCCGTAAAGACAGTGTCAGCGGGTAGTGGCCCAACCAAGCGCATGTTTTCCTGCTTTAATTTCGTCACCACGGGCGCAATTACTTTCCGCTCTTCTTCACCCAAATAACCGCCTTCTCCGGCGTGCGGATTCAACCCACAGACATAAATAGTTGGATCTGTGATATTAAACCGATTCAACAAATCAGCGTGCAATACTCTTATAACCCGTTCCAACAAGGCAGCGGTAAGGGTTTTACTGACGCTATCCAGTGGCAAATGGGTCGTGGCCAATGCGACTTTAAGGCCTTCTGTTAATAACATCATGACAGGTTGTCGACTATTCGTCAGCCCAGCAATGTGTTCAGTGTGGCCAGAAAAAGTAAAACCAGCCTGATTGATAATACCTTTGTGGACAGGACCCGTGACTAATCCAGTCAGCTTATCGTGCTGACAGCGGTGAACGGCCTGCGATATTGTTTTTAGAACATAGCGCACGTTGTTGGTGGCGAGTTCACCTGCATTAACAGTCAAATCAGTTTTTACAGGCAAGATCTTAATTTCACCGGGTTTATTATTTGTTGTTGTTTTGCAGGCCGGATCAAATTCCGTCATTTGAATAGGGGTGTTTAATAACTTGGCACGCTGTTGGAATAATGCCGGGTCTGCAACAACGACCCATTCAAAAGGCCATGTTTTTTGCGATAATTTTATACACAAATCCGGGCCAACACCTGCGGGTTCACCGGGCGTTACCATTAATCGAATTGGGCTGTCGGTATTCACTAAAGCGGGCTATATACGTATGTCTACATACGCCTCATCGCGCAAACGGCGTAACCAGTTTTGTGTTTCCTCTTCTATTTTACGTTGCCGTATTTGTTTTCTGGCTCGCAGATTTTTGGATATTTCGGTGTTATCGAAATTCCGTCGCTCCAACAGCTGAATAATATGCCAACCAAATTGCGTTTTAACGGGGTTGCTAATGCCGCCTTCTGAAAGGGTATTCAGCATTTTTTCAAAACGAGGAACCATGTCGCCTGGACTTATCCATCCAAGTGCCCCGCCTTTCGCGGCCGAACCCGCGTCGTCAGAATGGGATCTCGCCAATTCCTCAAAAGGTGCGCCTAATTCTATTCTTTTTTTCAGTTGTTCCAGCTTATCTCTTGCCTCACTGTCTGGCGTTAGTTCATTTGTCTTAATCAGAATATGGCGTGCCAGAGTTTGTTTTATAAATTTTTTCTTTTCAGCGGAGCGTTTATCAACTAACTTTATTATATGAAATCCGCTCGGACTCCTGATCAATCCATGAATATCATTCACCGCCATCGACGTAATCACATTTGAAAATAACGTGGGTAATTGTCCCAGGTTTCGCCAGCCTAGATCGCCGCCTTCTAGAGCCCTTTGGCCATCGGATTTGGACGCCGCCACTTGGGAAAAATCGTCG
>CAZWBV010000269.1:0-3840 GCA_964632225.1 uncultured Gammaproteobacteria bacterium
GACACTAACTAGGCAATCACTTCCAGTCAATCGCCTTATCGTGGGTATGGGAGAAGCGATCCAGGGAGACCTGAACCATAAGTGCATGGGGCGATCCGCTGCGGCGCGCTTGGCACGTGCAATAGGACTGGCCGATGACGCCGGATTAGAGGTACCTAAATTAAGGGAAATTTATACGAAATAGCTAAATATATTCAAAAATCAGACGATCAGTTAACTAAAGCGTCTTGACTAAAAAGACCATAAAAATAAGGAACCTAAAATCCCTTACATAAATGCAGCTATTTCGAGGCTATCCTAACCATGTCCGCATCCATTTTGAGCATTGCAAGTATCATCGCCGCGACCGTCATTTCCACGATTGCCCTCTTTTTATCAAAAAATGCAGTAAAAAATGTAAAAGAAGAGCTTAGTGCCATAAAAAAGGTCATCGTCCAGGTCGCCAACGGCTCATTTGATGGCGACAATCCCCCGCCTCATATCAAAGAAAGCGCTGATATTTTAACCGCACTTAAAGGAATCGCAAAAGATGTAAAGCAGCAACAGCAAGCCGTCAATCATTTCGCTTACACGGACGAACTGACCGGGTTACCGAATAAACGCCGTTTTAACGAAGAATTGATACGCAGTTTTGACTTTGCAAAACGGGGATTACCCGTTTGCATCGTTTCTATGGAAATAAACAATCTAAAAAAAATCACTGGCGAGGTAGGCCGAACTACAAGCGACAGCATCGTCACTTTACTCGCAAAAACGTTGTCGAACACCATTAGAAAAACAGATTTTGCAGCACGACTTGGAACTGATGACTTTGCCATTGTTTTACCCAATATGGAAAATGAAAAAATTCATGGGTGGTTAACCAATCTTTCTGATAAACTTATCGATGATCAGAAAAATGAAAAACTACTCCCGGATAATAACGCGTGTAATGTAAGGTTTGGTTATTCATTCATAAAGCAAGAGCTGGATGAAGAACCACAACAAGTATTAGATCGTGCAACACAAGCACTCGCAAAAATTGACAACTACAACAACAGCAAAAACAGCAAAAGCAATAACTGTGCAATCATTACTGAAGGTTAATTTATTTCTCTGCAACAACCAGCTATGATAACCATCTACGACAAAAAGGGGTTTAACCAACTAATAACACTCGACGCAGACACATTTGTTGGCATGGATCTCAGTAACGCAAATTTAGCTGAAGCAAACTTAGTGCAATACGACTTAAGCGATGCCAACCTTCAGAAAGCAAACCTGAGTCAAGCCGACCTAAGACTCGCCAACCTGACAAATGCGGACCTCAGAGGCGCAAACCTGACTGGTGCGGATCTGACGGGAACAATATTAACTAACGCGAAATTAACCGGTGCGATTATGCCTATCGTCGCCATACCAAAACGCTAAACAAAACAATTGATAAATTATTAACATCAAATGTCGCGTAATTCGGCGGTTTTTTCAATATCAACAAGCTTATTGTTATCATCATACCTTATTATGAACACGCCGAAGATACCGCCACGCGTTATAAATGGCCTTAATATTTCTACAGGAAACTGAATCGTTTTACCATCCGCCGATTTTGCAATAACATTTCGCACATTTCCTCTATAATAAGACAAAAGCTTATCGGCGCTAATACTTAATTTACATTTTGACTCTTTCATATGGATTTCATTGCAAAACCGTTGACCATTCAACAAGGCTGGATTAATACGGCACGTCGGGTAATTTCACCTAATTGTGACATGCGCCCCGGCAATATCGAGATTAATTTATTAGTCATTCATTGCATCAGTCTACCACCCGACACATTTGGCGGCACCTGGATTGACGCACTATTTACTAATACATTAGACTCTGATTTTCACCCCTACTTTAAAGAATTAAAAGAGCTGAAAGTCTCTTCCCACCTGCTCATTCGACGCACTGGCGAAATTGTACAATATGTCCCGTTCGACAAAAAAGCCTGGCATGCAGGGAAATCCACCTATGAAGGTGTCGCGAATTGCAATGATTATTCAATAGGCATTGAGCTGGAAGGGTCAGAAAACTTACCTTATGAAGAAATACAGTATAAAATACTGGCTGACACGACGCGGGCACTACTGACAAACTACCCAGGGTTATCTTCGGGCAGGATTGTTGGCCATTGTGACATTGCACCACAACGCAAAAAAGACCCTGGCCCTTATTTTAATTGGGAAAAATACCGCTCGACAATAACGACATAAATAACGACATAAATAACGACATAAATTCTCTGGTTTGTAATTACTCACAATCAATTAAGATGATAACCCTAAAAAAACGACGAGGCCAATGACATTAATCACTATTTTAATCGCATTACTGCTTGAAAAATATGCGAACTGGCACACCAGACTACGGAATGCCAGTTGGTTTTGCCACTATATAAACTGGATGTACGCAAAATTTTCTGATTCCAAATGGATGGATGGCCCCGCCGGGGTTGTCTTCATTATTGCGCCAGCAATCATTATCGTTGGTGCTGTTTTTTCAATACTCGATGACTATCACAGTTTTTATTCCTTTATTTTCAGCATTCTAATATTATCCTTTTCCATCGGCCCAAATAAATTTTATGACGAAGTAAAAAAATTCATCCATCTTAAGCAACAAGGTGATAACGAAGGCGCTCTTTGGTATTTAGATAAAATACTCGGAAAAGATTTTTCAGAAAATGAGCCGCTCATCATTTTAAATTTGATAAAAGCGATACTTATTCAAACAAGCAAACAACTGCTATCCGTACTTTTTTGGTTTGTTGTTCTAGGCCCAATTGGTGCAGTACTATTCCGGCTTACCAATGTTATGCATGATGACAAAATAGAAAACAAAGAAGATTCACAATTCGCGCAAGCGGCAGCCCGGTTGCAGTATATTCTACACTGGATACCCAGCCGGCTCACTGCACTTAGCTATGCGATAGTGGGCAGTTTTGTGCATGCGTCAGACTGCTGGAAAAACACATCTGAAGAAGAAGGAAACACATGTACAGACATACATGCAGATAAGAATGAAGATATGCTAACCTGCATCGGCTTAAGTGCATTACAACTGGGCACAACAGAGCAGAACGAAAAAGATCCGCCGCTAAGCCTGGACAGTGTCAACGAAACGTTGAAATTTAGCTTACGCTCAGTCATCGTTTGGGTCACTTTCTTAGCAATTATGAGTCTCACCGGCTGGATGAGTTAGCACTTACTTGATGCAGCGCGCTGAAAGAAAGAGTTGAAAGAGTCTTACTTATGTCCCGAGCCACTCCCTGGCTCGCGCTATTGCTGCGTTTACCTGTTCAGGTGCGGTACCCCCGATGTGGTTTCTCATGGAAACAGACCCTTCCAGCGTTAAAATATCGTAAACATCATTCTCTATCACAGCAGAAAATGTTTTAAACTCCGATAATGGAATTGACTCTAAATCCTTATTTGATTTAATCGCTGACTGTACCGCTCGACCCACAATTTCGTGCGCATCACGAAAAGCAACGCCTTTTTTCACCAGATAATCTGCCAGATCTGTTGCCGTTGAATACCCCTGAAGTGCCGCTGCATGCATATTCTCACGCTTAATTTTAATTGCAGGAATCATATCCGCATACACGTGCAATGAATCTTTTAGCGTATCAACCGTATCAAACAAAGGCTCTTTGTCTTCCTGGTTATCCTTGTTGTACGCCAGCGGCTGCGCTTTCATTAACGTTAACAGGGCGATTAAATGCCCGTTTACCCGTCCTGTTTTACCGCGTACTAATTCTGGCACATCCGGATTTTTTTTCTGCGGCATAATGGATGAACCGGTACAAAAACA
>CAZWBV010000270.1:0-3787 GCA_964632225.1 uncultured Gammaproteobacteria bacterium
GAGCCAATGACGTCTGAACCTGCATCCGGTTCAGACATTGCCAGCGAACCATAATGTTCGCCCGACAGCAATCCTGGAAGATATTTTTTTCGTTGTGCTTCTGTCGCATTTTTAAATAAATTATCCATACATATATTCGCATGTGCGGCATAAGCAAAGCCCACTGAGCCGGATGCGCGTGACAATTCTTCAGTTGCAATGACATGTGCGAGATAGGACATTTCTTCGCCGCCATACTGTTTTGGAATCGTAATGCCCATGAGTTTGGCGTCGCCAATTTTTTTCCACAGATCGGTAGGGAATTGATCGTTTTGATCAATTTTCGCTGCAATCGGTGTGACTTCTGATTTTGCAAATTCTTGTACTCTGGAACGGAATTTTTCTAATATTTTATCCATACTTACACCTATTGTTTAATGTATATCATCTATTCAGATACGCGCCTCTATCGACTAAAATGTCGATCAATATGCGTCGTATCTTATAACGTACGAAACAGCGCCGGTGAATTTTCCGGTCGGTCACTTCGGTAGACGAGCAACGCAATAATGTGGGACTCGACCGTTTTTTCATTGTTGACGAACACGTCACAGGCGACGCTATATTTTTTTTCAAACTTTATGTCGGTGACTTGGGCGCGAAGTTCCATTTGTTGAGTGACCACCGACGGCTTCAGGTATTTAATATCCATGGATCCTGTGGCAAACAAATAATGAGGTTCAGAAGCAAGATCGCGATTTTCGTTACGAATTGCCGTCGCCATTGCGGTCGCAATACAATGGCAATCGATTATCGTGGCAATGATGCCACCACAAGTCAGGTTCGCCCAACCTTCGTGATATTGTTCAGGTTGCCAACGGCATTTTGCAATGTCACCATCCCAAAAACTGCGAATTTTCAGTCCATGGGCATTGTCAGCGCCACAACCAAAACAGGTTTTACCCGGAAGGTAGTCTTGAAAGTATTTCAGTTCAGTCATAAATTTTTACGCTGTTCATCCAGTCCATTCCAGAATACAGCGACCCCGTTCAACATTTCGTTTCCAAATTTTATAAATTTATCTTCATCAATATCCCTGTCAAAGTATATTTCTTCGAGTTCTTCCTGCGTATGCAATGCATGTTGAGCTTCAATGCGACTATGGTAAGTAAAAAATGCAAGTGGTAATTTGTATTTTGCATTTTTGTTGTAGGCACGGAAGCCATCGACAAGCTCATCCCAAAAACCGGCAGCGGCCCAGTTTTCCACGGCATAGCTTGCGGCTTGTGAGGTTAAATAGTCATCACTTCCATAGAGGCGCGCCAGTTCATCACAAAAAAACAGTGTTGATGTTGTACCGTGCCGTCTTTTACCGCAATCAGTAAAGCGGATATCCAATTTTGCAGCCATTCGCAGTAGCCACTCAAAATGCGCCGCCTGGAATCGGAAAGTACCACCTTCGACTGTCCCTTCGGTAGAAACCAGATCCGGGTCTTCTTGGTTTTCGCTAGACAGTTTGGCATCTCTGGTATGTTTTGGTGCTTTAAAAATAACGCCAATCTCGTTGGCGAGAATTTCTTTGGAAGCGCGCATGCCTTCAATGGTATCTGCATTGATGGTCTTATTAAGCTGGGCGATTAAAAATAAATTGGAAAACACGGAAAATTGTACAACAAACGCTTTAATATGTTCTCTATTATGTGGGCCGTTTTTAAACCAGGCAGTAAATTTATTATCCGTAATAACCCGGTGCTGTAACAGTTCAGAGTCAATACGCTGTTGAAATTTCAGAAACCTCTTTGCGGTGTCCGTGGTGTATTGTTCTTTTTCTTCAATAATGGCGATAAGAGAAGGTTGTGTCAAACCTTCAATGCCATGTTTTTTTGCATAAGCGTCAATTTTTTTTCTAACAGATACGTGCATTGCCTGCGCCTCTCCAAACTATTTATTTTATGAAATCAGTCTGCTTTATTGGTGCTGCTTGCTGAAAGCTGTGCAAGGCTAAACATTGCTCATTTATACCCATAATAATAGGGTAATCAATTAAGTCACAGTCATAACGGTTTGCATTAAAGACCTGTGGCACCAGGCAGGCATCGGCAAGACTCGGTGTATCAGCAAAACAAAATTGGCCATATTTTTTTTGTTTTTGGAGAAAGCGTTCAATAGCCGTAAATCCTTCTTTTATCCAATGCTGGTACCACTGGAGTTTCTGTTTAACTTTCCTGTCCTGACTCTGGTTTTGAGTCAGTTCCAAGTCGCTCTCAAGGTAGGCCAGTACACGTAAATTATTTAACGGATGAATATCGCAGGCAATCATTTGTGTAATCGCTCTGACGTAGGCGCGATCTTCAGCTGGGTTGGGTAACAGAGGGGGCGAGGGATACTTTTCTTCAATGTACTCAAGTATCGCAACTGATTGCTGTAATACATGCTGCCCGTTAACAAGTGTTGGTACAAATCCCTGTGAATTTATCGCCATGTATGCGGGTGTCGCGTTTTTACCACTGTCTTTAAGTAAGTCAACAAAGTGTGACTGATAATCAACATTTTTATAGTTCAGCGCAATTCTGACGCGATATGAGGCGGAGCTTTTGCAGTATGTGTAAAGTTCTAAGTGTTCCATGGTTTGATTTCTTGTTTAATGTTGCCAAATAGAGAGTTATCACTTTCATCAAACATATCGATTTCAATACTGTCGCCAAATTGCAAAAAGGGCGTACTTGCTTCACCCTGATCGATAATTTCAAGCACGCGTTTTTCTGCGAGGCAGGAGCTGCCGCGGGTTGTATCTTGATTGGAAACTGTGCCGGAACCAATAATAGTGCCTGCTGATAAGATTCTGGTTTTCGCTGCGTGGGCAATCAATTCCGGGAAGCTAAATTGCATATCGACGCCTGCATCTGGATTACCGTGATGTTGTTGGTTTAATGTGGTGATCAATGGGCGATGTACCTTGCCGTTTTTCCAGGCGCTACCCAGTTCATCCGGTGTTATCGCAACGGGTGAAAATGCGCTAGGGGGTTTACCGTGCAAAAACCCAAAGCCTTTCGCAAGTTCATTAGGTATTAAGTTTCTCAGAGAAACATCGTTAACCAGCATGATTAATTTAATATGATTTTGTGCCTGTTGCGGCGAAATACCGATCGGTGTGTCATCCGTAACAACCGCAATTTCTGACTCAAAATCAATACCGAATTTTTCACTTTGCGCATAAATAGGATCATGAGGTCCTAAGAAAAAATCGGAGCCGCCCTGGTACATGAGAGGGTCGGTTTGAAAGCTGGGTGGCATTTCTGCACCACGTGCTTTACGTACTCTTTCGACATGACTTAAATAAGCGCTGCCATCAAGCCATTGGTATGCACGTGGAAACGGTGATGCAAGTTGACTAAAAATAAGATTCTCACCTTTGATTTCTTCCGAGTTGAGTGCCGCATAGCGTTGTTGCAGTTTTGGCGCGAGTTTATCCCAGTTTTCAATGACGCGTTGCATACACAGTGCGATTTCCGGTACTCTGCAGTATTTTGACAAGTCCTTGTTGACAACAATAAGTCTACCGTCGCGACCACCTTCGTTAAGTGATGCCAGTTTCATTTCTGTTCCTGTCTAGGCGTATTGTTTTCTGCCGTTGCCGTTTGTTTCCAGGAACTGACATAACCTGTCCATTCAATATCATCGGGTAACGTCGCTACGTGCATCGCTGCACGCGTATCAATCATGACGGCGACTTCGTCTGTTTCCTTGCGCAGTGCTTTTTTTCCGATTTCAAATGCACAGGGATGGGGGCCATGTGTTAAACCGCTGG
>CAZWBV010000271.1:0-3787 GCA_964632225.1 uncultured Gammaproteobacteria bacterium
TTCCGGGCAATTGATTAAAAATTTTTCTCAAATCGCACGTTTGCATATTGACCGTAATGTCAGGGATGCGGCTGCTTTGGTGGATACATGTGATTTTAGCGTTGCACCTGAAGTACGGGTTGATCCGGCTCCCGACGCCAGCGGAAACCTGGAGGTTGACACAGCGTATGATCTTTCCGGTGCAGCGTATGATTATTACTTAAATACACTCAACCGGCACGGAATAAAGAACATTATTAATAAAGATTCAAACGTATTATCGATTGTTAATGTGTGTAATGGTCAGTCGTTGTCACAGGTGTTTAATCAACCCACGGATCTAGCCGTACCTATAACGTTAACCATTGAAAATGCGGCATTGGTTCAGACCCAAATGCTATACGCGTCAGGCTATGTTGTGGATGATATTGTTGGGCATGAATATACGCACCGTATTATCAACGAATCAGCACAGTTTCTGCTCGTAGGAGAATCCGGTGCGCTCGCAGAATCGTTTGCCGATATACTGGGTGAAGCGATTGATCTTAGCACCGTAGCAGAAAATGATTTGCCCGCTGATAAGTGGCACATTGGTGAGGATGCGCCAGAGGCGAAGCCCTTTCGGCATTTACTCACGCCGGGTGATAACACACTTAATGTGGGCGACATAAAGTATCCAGAGAAGGTGACTGACCCTAATTTTTATTGTGGAATTGAAGAGAGTGTCTATATCCATAAAAATAGCAGCGTATTAAGCCATGCCTTTGCGTTGACCGTAGAGGGTGTTTCATTTAATGGATTTACTATGTCGCCGGTAGCATTGGATAAAGTCGCTAAAGTTTATTATGATTCATTGTCTGTACTGACGTCTACTAGCCGATTTATTGATGCTTATAACGCGATAATATCGAAAGCAGAGGATGCAGTCTCGTTTGGTGAAATTCTTTCCACTGATAAAACGAGCATTGTAAATGCGCTTAATGCCGTTGAAATGAATGTTGCCCCTTGTGTTGTTGCGCAGATTCCTTATTGTCCAACAGGGTTGTCTGCTGAGTTCGTTTTTCAGGATGGATTTGAAAATCCCGGTTCAGGTAAATGGATTTCATCTACGCTAGTCTCTGGGGTCGATCACTGGAATCTGGGATCAGGATTGCCGCCTGGGGATGTGTATCACAGTGATACAGACCCATTTGAAACTTTACCAATACCACGCCAGGGTACCTACGCCTTGTATGCCAATGGCTCTCGTCGGCTGGGTGCGTCGGCGGTGTCTATGACCGAAACGATCACAGTTGGCAAAGATTACCGAATTCAGTTTGAGCATAATTATGCGTTCGAAAATTTGGAAGCGGATGGTGGTCTGATTGAATACAGCGTAAACGGAGGCGCGTGGACCGATGCAGGGCCGCTCATAGTTTCCGGGATTGCCTATACCCCTGATAAAGTTATATCTGACCTATTCGATAATCCACTAACGGGACGTGCCGGGTTTCTTAACTTCATGTTGGAAAATGACACGGCGACGCTACCTGTGTATGATTATGCCAGCACGCAATTAGATTTGAATTTAATTCCTGAGGCACCAGTCAGTATCAAATTCCGCTTTGTGGTAGGTACGGACTCACTAACGGATGAACGCGGTTGGGTCATCGATGACTTTGCGATTTACACCTGTAAATCCCAGGTTTTTAAAATAAATCAAGGTGGGTTATTATTAACAACGAATGAAACGGGTATTGATACCGCATTGTTTGATGTGACATTAGAATCAGCCCCCACAGGAAATGTTACTATAAATCTAAGTAGCAGTCAGCCAACAGAAGGTGTGGTTACAGTGCCAGCCAGTCAATCACTGTTGTTTACACCTTTAGACTGGAATAGCCCACAAACAGTGACCGTCATTGGACAAGATGACGCTGTGGTAGATGGCGATATTTCTTACGTTGTACATTTGGCGGGGGTCGCCGCAGATCCTCTTGATGAGAAATTCAATGCTGTTGTAGTCAATGTTTTAATTACAAATATTGATGATGATGCGCCAGCCCCTGCGATAGGCGGTGGTGGAGGGGGATGTAGTTTAGCAACAAAAAACAGATTTGATCCCTTCTTACCGTTGCTGGTACTGCTGTCCATAGTGTACTTTGTGAGAAAAAAAGCTACAATTTTAACGGCTTAGCTTGTTTGGAACGACTTGTTTTTTATGTAGAAAATAAAATCATTGTCATCGCTAATTAATTGGAATCCCTGATTTTATTGAGATTTCCCTCAAGCCTGATTGACTGGCAAAAGAGGCCTTCCTGTAAGTTCCGTATACATTGAGCTATGTTACATTGAGCCAGGTTACATTGAGATTGAGCAATGAAAACCACAGTGAAAACCAAATTATTCAATTAAAATTAGGAATTAATTTAAAAAGGAAATGGAAAATGCAATATGTTGCGGTTGCTGGTGTGGCCCGGATTTTTTTACTGATAAATAGTCTGTTTCTTTTTGCTTGCCAGGATACTTCGAGTAAAGCCGAGAGCCGCGATTTTGCGTTGCAGCAACCGGGTGCCCCACAAAGTGTTTCTGCGTCTACAAATAACGGCGTTGTGACACTGAGTTGGCAGGTGCGGTGGCTGTTACGCCAGCCACCTATAATATTTACTTTAATCAGACCGCTAATGTGAGCAAATCCGATACCAAAATCGAAAATATACTCGCATCTCCTTATGAAGCCAGCGGATTAATAGAAGGCGAAACCTACTATTTTGTTGTGACCACAGTAACGGAATTCGGCGGTGAGAGTGATAGTTCCATTGAAATACCCGTTATTGTCCCTGATGGAGTGCTTGTGTCGATTGAATTAACACCGGCTGATACCACGATTGTGAGCGGGCGGACAATCCAGTTTAAAGCCACAGGTATTTACACCAATGGTCAATCAAATGATGTAACCAGCCTGGTGGACTGGGTAGCAGAAGATACGCAACTAACAGTTGTTGATAATGACAGTGTTAAAGGTTTCGCCACGGCAAACCGAATCGGTAAAACTAACATAGTGGCGACAGACCCGATCAGTAAAATCAGTGGAAAAACCACACTTCAGGCACAATTTGATCACAGCACGGAACCCTCTTTATATTCTTGTACCCTCTGCCACACTAAACCCGAAGGTCATCTCAATTCTACTACTGTTTGTTCAGCTTGCCATGTAAGTTTTCCATTACCGGTAGAGATCGGGCCGTTTCGATGGAAGCCGTTTATTGAGGTGGATCACACTGAGCTTTTGGGTACCTGTATACGTTGTCACGACGGGGTGCTGTATGTTGGCAAATCGCCTGATCATATCAACTCGACCGAAATGTGCGGTTCATGCCACACAACCGATGCCGCTAACGCCTGGACTGTACCCTTGATTGACCATGCCCAAGTACTTGATGATTGTGTTAATTGCCACGAGGGTACAATGGCTACAGGTAAAGACATGGAGCATATAAATACGTCTAACCTTTGTGATGCGTGCCATATTAATTTCAATGCATTCAGGCCAGTGCTCAATGTGGATCATAATGAAATTATCGGTGCCGATATATGTAGTGCCTGCCACAATGGTGTGATTGCGAAAGGTAAAGGCAGCAGGCACTTTGTTTATACCGGTTTAGAATGTAGTGATTGTCACACAACAATACGATGGACTGTGACGGATACGTATTCACATGACCTTGCCGGGCTGGAATACCCAACGCCTGATCACAATTTTGGAAATATGAATTGCCGAATCTGTCATACTCAGGGTACATCCACTATCCCGGCTACGTTAACCTCT
>CAZWBV010000272.1:0-3781 GCA_964632225.1 uncultured Gammaproteobacteria bacterium
CGTCTCGAGACGCCACCTGCACGCGGGTTATTTGGCATCAGGACCATACAGCGGCCTGCCAGACTAATGAAGGTGGTTAAAGCAGCACCTTTATTGCCACGTTCAGCTTTATCAACCTGGACAATGAGTTCCTGGCCTTCTTTGAGTGCGTCTTTGATATTGACACGGCCAGACCTGAGATTGACGGAAGGGGCAAAGTAGATTTTGGAGACTTCTTTTAACGAGAGAAACCCGTGACGTTCTGACCCAAAATCCACAAATGCGGCTTCCAGGCTAGGTTCGATGCGGGTGATTTTTCCTTTGTATATGTTGGCTTTTTTCTTTTCGCGATTTGCTGATTCTATATCCAAATCATAAAGTTGTTGGCCATCCACCATGGCAACACGCTGCTCTTCCTTTTGAGCCGCGTTTATTAACATTCTTTTCATTTTACCTGCTCTTACAACAGGCGCTCAACCAACTTCTTTCGCTTTCTAAGCGGACATCACACGGATAAAAAAAGGTGTGTGTGGAATTCTATTTCGATCAAATGTTTTAGATATCGCTAAATCAATTTGTTCAAATATCGTTCGCTTTCCGTTTGGAATGCGTAGGAGCGCTCATCGTCTTAATTGTTGTTTATTGATGGGTCTACTTGCTATTATTTTTGCTAGAACACATTATTATTACTAGTTGCTAACATTTTTACTCATAGTTTGTCATAGTTTGCTAAAAATTTACTATAAAGTTATTTTACTAACTAATCTAACTAACTACACTAACTACAAAGTAACTAAAAGTGCTTTCGATCCCAATCCCGCTCATCTAATCATCATCATCTTTGCAACCTGGCTTTTCGGTCTCTTTGGTTTTTTTCATCCAGGTTAATATATCTGTTGTTTGTCTTCTTTCTCAGACATCCCTTATTTATTTGCCACAATCACCGTATGTCAATGGCACCTTATATCTGACGAATTAATACCTAATTAACCCTATCTATTGTCAGCCTGGTTTGGGTATGTACTGAATCCGTTCAGAGGTACGTTTTGCTTATAATTAAAACTCGTTTTTTAAATAAGTTATTAGCAAAACGTTTGATAAAATTTGTTACTAACTAAGCTTTAAATCATGTATAAAGCCTATGCAGCTCGAAAATGTTTAATATTCGCTGGCGATTTTTCATACGATTTGTGAATAATAACTTCTTCTTACCTTACCTGTAAGACACAGTATAGCCGTATTAAACGTATATTACATCAATTCAATAACATAATTCCCATAACTTATTAATTTATATATAAAAACCTGACTGAAAATAATGATAAATTAGCCACCTGGTTAATAATGTAACGCATTTTTATGGAGTAAATTACCGCGTGCAAGCGAAAGTGCAAAAACCAGCCGTTGAATTTGTTGAGATCGATGACGACCTGGCAGGACAAAGAATAGATAATTTTTTGCTCACTAAGTTGAAGGGCGTACCGAGAAGTCGCATCTATCGGTTAATCAGAAAAGGCGAGGTGAGGGTCAATAAAGGCCGTTCCAAACCTCTATACAAGCTTAAAGCCGGTGATCTTGTGCGTATTCCCCCGGTCAGACAAAGTGAAACATCAGATGAAACCATTCCTGGTGATCACGTTCTAACTCGCCTTGAACGCAGTATATTGTACGAAGATAATTCAATGTTAATGCTCAATAAACCGTCCGGTATTGCTGTTCACGGTGGCAGCGGCGTGGCATACGGTGTTATTGAAGGATTGAGGGCGCTTAAACCCGCGGAAAAATATCTCGAATTAGTGCATCGACTCGATCGCGAAACGTCAGGTTGTTTGCTCATTGCAAAAAAGCGGGCTTTTTTGCGTTCGCTACATGCGCAGTTACGCGCCAAACAGATTGAAAAACGTTACCTTGCGTTAGTCCGGGGATATTGGGGTGATGAAGAACGCCGAATCAATGCACCATTGTACAAAAACATAATGCAATCGGGCGAAAGAGTGGTGAGAGTCCATTCAGAAGGAAAACCGTCGATCAGTATTTTTCATGGAAAAATGTCTACTGACGAAGCCAGTTTAGTTGAACTCGTTCCCGTGACAGGGCGCACCCATCAGTTACGTGTCCATGCTGCGTTTGTCGAGCACCCGATTGCGGGTGATAACAAGTATGGGGACAGCAACTTTAACAAGAAAATGGGTTTGGCAGGCTTGAAACGCCTTTTTTTACACGCTCATTTTATAAAGTTCAACATGCCAGACGGGGAAAGCAGGCAATTTAACGCTGAATTACCCGCTGAATTACAAAAAATGGTGGACCAACTTTCTATAACTTCTCGTTCTAACAACACAGAGGCGAAGGCAAAAAAGTGAAGTATAAGCTATTCGTGTTTGATTGGGACGGCACATTGATGGATTCACAGGTGCATATTGTTGCTAGTTTTCAATCATCAATACGTGATCTTGCATTACCCGCGAAGTCAGATGATGAGGTTAAGAATATCATCGGTTTGGGAATGGGGGAGGCAATAACGGCTGTTTTTCCTGATATAGGTGATTCATTCCACCCACAGTTTATAGAACGTTATCGCCATCACTTTCTAATAGATAGTCAATCCCGCTCCGAACTTTTTCCAGGTACGTTAGAAGTACTTGAACAATTAACTCAAATGGGCCATTTTTTAGCCGTCGCGACAGGAAAGGGCCAAAGCGGACTGAAAAGGGTTTTGAAAGAAACGGGGTTGGGCCATTATTTTCACAGTACACGCTGTGCGGATGAAACCACATCCAAACCACACCCACAAATGCTGCTGGAAATAATGGAAGAACTGGATGCACAGCCTAACGAAACCCTGATGATCGGTGATACAGAATACGACCTGGAGATGGCAAGTAATGCGGGTGTTGCTTCACTGGCAGTCAGTACCGGTGTACACGAACGCGAACGCTTATTACGCCATGAGCCCGTTGCCTGCATTGCCCATATTGGTGAAATGCTGGGTTGGATGAATGATGCCAATTAATGTATTCTCAATATGGTCGTTAATATAAAGGGGCAATAAGTTAGCGTACAAAGGGCGATAAGGCCATAACAGATAGCAGGGATTTATAGTGAAATATTTTGTCAGAAGAGTTTTTTTCAGAAGAATTTTTTTCAAAAGAATAAGGGCCAATTGAATGTCAGATAATGAAGATAAAACGACTTCCCCGGAAAGTAACGCGGAAGGCAACACGAATAGTGCACATGAGGAACGTGCTGAGAATAGTAATGGCAATGCGGATAATGCGTGGACCGAAGCAAAAGAAATAAAACCGTCTGATAAAAAAAATAATAAAAACGATGAAAACTGGCAACGCGACGTAATTAGCAAACTGGCGATGACCGCGTTGGATGAACAGCGCAAAGCACGTCGTTGGGGTATCTTTTTTAAATCACTGACTTTTGTTTACCTGGGCATTCTCTTAATTATGCTACCCAATGACTGGGGTGGCGATGCAGACACTGCAAATGGAAAAAACGACGGTAAACATGCCGCACTGATTGAAATCAAGGGTGTAATAGCAGATGATTCCGCCGCGAATGCCAGCACTGTGATAAGTGGGTTAAAATCCGCATTCAAAGATAAAAATACCTCCGGTGTCATTCTTGAAATAAACAGCCCTGGGGGTAGCCCGGTACAATCTGGTTATATCAATGACGAGATTGTCCGACTTAGAAAAAAATACCCGGACATTCCTCTCTACGCGGTCATCACTGACATATGTGCATCGGGTGGTTACTACATTGCTGCTGCCGCTGATGAAATTTATGC
>CAZWBV010000273.1:0-3771 GCA_964632225.1 uncultured Gammaproteobacteria bacterium
TATTCATAGATCCAACCCACGCCGGTTGCATCTGGACCGAGAGAAGGTGTTACGCTCTTGGGTAAGCGGCCACTAACGTAATTTATGTATTCAAGTACTCGCGAGCGCGCCCAATACATATCGGTGCCATCCTCGAAAATGATATAGACGAACGACAAGCCGAAAAAAGAATAACCGCGCACGACTTTGGCAAAGGGTACCGCCAGCATTGCGGTGGTGAGAGGATAAGTGACCTGGTCCTCCACGACTTGTGGTGCCTGGCCGGGGTACTCGGTAAATACAATGACCTGTACATCCGACAGATCGGGAATAGCGTCCAACGGGGTATTTTTTAGTGCCCAGATGCCAGTTGCGATTATTATAAACGTAGCGATAAACACCAAAAATTTGTTGCGTAAAGAGCCTTCGATAATCGCCTTAATCATGATTGCGATCCTCTTTTTCTGCCGTGTTTTCCTTACTCTGATTGATTGGGTCTGTGGTCATTGAATCCATGGTCATTGATTGATTGTCGCTGCTGCCTTCTGTCGGCGTCGATGCGCGAGTGGCCTCCATCATTTTGGCCGTTGCTTCGCGCAGCTTGGATTCAGAATCGATCAGGAACAGCGCCGAAGCCACGACCTCTTCACCGACCTTTACGCCTTCCAGTACCTGAACCATTCCGTCGGCAGAAATGCCTAACTTGACTTCACGCGGTGAAAATTTCCCCGGTCCTCGCACAACGAACACTTGCTCCCTGTCACCGGAGCGTACTATCGCTTGCGTGGGTATCACAATCGCGTCCACCCGGCGGCTGGCGTGAATGGTCACATCAGCGAACATATCCGGTTTTAGCAATAATTCTGAATTATCAAATTCCAGACGTACCTTGATGGTGCGCGTTTTGGCTTCTGCATAAGGATAAATGAAACCAATCCGACCTTTGAACGTTTTGCCCGCGACACCCGTCAGTTTCATCTCAACGCGATCACCCACTGTTACCCAAGGCAATTCGTATTCATAAATATCAACGTATACCCATACTTTGGACAAGTCGGCCAGCATGTATAACTCGGTTTTGGGTGTAACGTATTGCCCCTCTCTAATGCCTATTTTCATTACAATGCCGTCGTACGGTGAATGAATATGGATATACTTTTTGACTTTCTTGGTTTGCTCGAGTTCGCGAATCTGGTGTTCTGGTACATCTAATAATTGCAAACGTTCATGTGCTGTTTTGGCTAAGTCGATGGCACCCTGGCGAATTGTTTCAAACGGGCTATCAGCCAATACTTGCTTGTTTTTCAAGGCGAGAAGATATTCTTCCTGACTGGAAACCAGTTGTGGTGAATAAATGCTGAGTAAAATGTCGTCCTTCTTCACCGCTGAACCGGTTTTATCCGTGTGTAATTTTTCAATCCAACCCTTGGTTTTTGGATGCAGGCGCGTTAAACGTTCCTCGTTGAACTCCACTCTGCCTGCTGCGCGAATGGTTCGACTCAAAACGCGCCGTTCCGCTTTGGTTGTACGTACGCCGATATTTTGCACCGTCACGGGATCGATTTTCACCGTGCCCGCTGAATCACTGTTATTTCCGTTGTCTGCGTCCGCATACACGGGGATATAATCCATGCCCATTTCATCTTTGGCGGGTACTGGTGATGTCACTGCTGGATTCATCGGGTTTCGGTAGAATAATGGTTTGCTTGCCGTTGCAACATTGGTTTTCGACTCCATTGTCTGCGGTTCTTTGCCGGAGCCTAACCAGTAGCCACCACCAACGCCGATAGTTAATGCTATAAAAACTGCGATTATCGTAATTTGTTTGTTCATTAAATCCACCTCGATGTGTATTTTATTAATTTCTGCCTGTAAAAATCTGCCTTCCGCTCAATGGGTGCGAACTGTGTCACCACCGCTGCCGCGTCGCGCCGTTGCTTCCCAACCTGCGGCCGCAACCAATCTCGCCAATGCCTGATTAGCCTGAGAAAATAGCTTCCAATAGCGTATTTCATAGTTAAACAAGGTAATTTGTGCACGCACCAGGTTAAGAAAATCGACCTTGCTGACCTGGTAGGCAGATAGCATGGAAGCAACCGTTTGGCTCGCCTGAGGGATAATGCCGGTTTTTAATAAGGAGACTTGTTTACGGGCCTGTTGATAATCACTTAAGGCTTGTGATACGGCGGCTGCGATCTTTCCTTGTTCATCTTGCAGTCCATATTGTGTCTGGTGCAACTGACTGGTGCGTTCATCTACTTTTTTGTCCTGTCGTGAATCGGCGTAGAGGGGTATATTTATGCTCAGCATAACAGACAGAAAATCTGCACGAGAACTGCCATTCATATTATTTCCGTTGCGAAAACCATATACAGCACCTAATTTGAAATCAGGGTAATATCCTTTTTTTGCAAGATTAAGGCGCGCCCGCGCCGCTTCAACTTTGCTTTGCAGGGCTGACAACAAAGGTCGTCCACGTGCTAGCGCTTGCAATTGTTGTGCGTTACTTATTTCGGCCAAAGTATCTGCCATTTTTCCTGGTAACGTTAGCTGGTCGCGCATTGGTCGATTTAGCAATGCATTCAACCGCGCCTCTTGATTGCGACGCGTACCTCGCAGGTTAATGGTTTTGTCCTCCAGTTTTGAAAGTTCAAGTTGCGCCAGTAATACATCCTGCTGTAGTCCCTTTCCCACCCGGTACTTGGTTTGCGCAATATCAACTAATTGCTGCAACAATTGTCGATTTCTGGCGATAATATCCAATGCCCTGTCCAGAAAAAAGAGATTCCACCATGCGGTTTTCACATCGCGTACCAGTTTCAAGCGCATCTCATCGACATTCCAACGTGCGGCAAGTTGCTCGTGTTCGGCAACTTCCTCTCGCAATGCGAGTTTTCCCGGATAAGGCAGCATTTGAGAAAACCCGACCTGTAGTTGGGTCATGGCTTCCTGTTGCAGATCAAAACTGTCTACTGGTAAATTCATCGCATTGAACATCAGCATTGGGTCCGGCAGCGAATTTTTTTGTGAGGGTACTGCCGCTAGAGCATTGGCTCTGGCCTGAATCGCCGCAAGTCCGGGGTTCTCTGCAATCACTGTGTCTATCGCATCCTGCAATTTTAGTACACTCGGTGCAGTGGTTTCGACAGGTTCAGCCTGATTGGTTTGTAATGTGTTGCCAGCCGGGTAAAACGTGTCACCGGTCTCACCCCATGCGAACTGACCCGAACTGATCAACAGTACCGCGAGTCCAAATTGGGCAAGTTGTTGTTTTAATATTTTTTGCATAAACATTCTTCTCCTCAAACACGCCTCAAATACAACTGAAATTACATTGCGGCAGATGGAAATCCACGCTGATTACAGCGAGGGTAATTCCCGAATACGTGTTAAAAACGTTAACTAATTAGGACAAATGGATAGTCGGAATAATAATTACGCTATCACGAGGGACTTAAGACAGAACAGCGATGGGAGGTTTTATCTCTGCAGGTAATATGATTTTATAAAATGACGCGGGTAGAAAGCCTTGAACCACGTTTCGACCAGGAAGGGGGTTTCGAAAGACGAAATTGATGATAGAAGCGGGGCAACACCCAACACCGCATTGACAAACTTCACTGTGGTTTGCTGTTAAACAGTGGTCCGTGTTTTGAGTGTTGTTTTGAGCGGTGTTTTGATAAATACGTTGAATAAATGAATTGGTAAGCGATTGAGTAGATGGTTTTTCAGCCAGGGAAAGCGCTTTACTGGCAACCGTTGAATCTTCATCGACCTTGCTTTTCTCGCTTT
>CAZWBV010000274.1:0-3769 GCA_964632225.1 uncultured Gammaproteobacteria bacterium
TGACGACAAAGCCGCGCTCACCCAAAAAGCGCACACTGCGAATATTTTCATTCTCCGCAATATTGCGTACTTCACCTACAATATTCAGTTGACCGGCACCATCGTCGTCCAGCACGGATAAATGATTCGTTTGCACCTGTTGCCAACTAGGCAAATCGCCGTCGTCAATAGTGAAAAAATCGTTTTGCGTGGTGGCAACACGTAACATGTTTTTACTGGCATATTCGTGCTCGCTTAAGCTAAATTGATTATTAATATAACCGTCCACTCTGCCTGTCGCCACATAACTTGGCGCATCCTTGGAAATAGCAAATTTATAGATTACCGATTGCGATATGGACCGTTCGTTATTGGGTAATGTCCACCACCAGTTATCACTGTTTTCGACAAGATATAAACTGTTTTTACTGGCATAGACAATGTTACTGGTATTAACAACGCCGGTTGCCGCCATATTGGACCCATCGGTGCTTATGCTGGTTATAATCTGCAATCCCAGACTCATATTAATTTCCGGATGACTAATGTCCTGGCAAGCAAGATAAGGAATGGGTTCTGATGTATCACCGATAATGCGCTTAGCATCGGGTAAATAACTGCTGGGATCGGTGCTGTCAACGACGTTTTTAATTTTTTCGCTAAGATTGCTCTGTGCCTGTATTACCTCGGGGTTATTTTCAATATTGCCATTTGGGTCATCGCATCGAACGGTGTTTACTGCGTCAAAAAACTTACTTTGTAAGTCCTGAAACTCGGGATCATTGTACAGCGTTGGCGTCTGCAAATAATGACGGGAGACCAAGTGCAAGCGGTTTTCGATCCGGCGACCTTCTTGAAAATAACCGCGCATTTGAATTTCATCAATGATTTTAGGTTCGCTTGGAGTGGAAACATCGTAAAAAACGGCTGTTGTGTAATCATTAACAGGTCCAGGATAAATCACAGAAAGACTTTCATTTGTTGTTGGGGGGGCCATGTCGGTAATATAGAAAGGTTCATCCTGCCGGACTAATATAGTCACGCGTTTATTTTCTTTGTCGAGGAACAGATTTAAACCACGTGCACCTAAATCAATTTTTATTAGCGTGGTTAAATCCTGAGGCGGGAAACCTTTGGCAACAATAAAGTGCCGGCCACTCAGAATGTACATATTGCCTTGCGAGTCAGTTTTTACTATGTCGCCCTCATTAACGCCTTCTTCCTGATTGTTGGTGTCAGAGACATCACTCGGTGTCGGGCTGGTTGGAGAAACACCAGAGGCACCATCACCAGAGACACCATCGCTGGGAGCACCCGCTTCTGGTGCACCAACAAAGCCACCGCCGCCGCCACCGCCATTGCGCGAGGAGCAACTGTAATAACTATAGCGTGGGACTGATGCATAACGTTTAATTAGTGACGCGGATACATAGCTTTTTAATTCGGCGCAATTATTTACCTGCTGCAGTTTCAAATCAGCCAATGGAACACGTTGTAATAGTTTGCCCGAATGGGTGTCTGAATCCGGGTTATTGTTTGAGCAGGCGAAAGCGATAAATAATAGGAAGACCCATCCTACCCACTTGCACCCTGTCATAAAATTTATATTTCTTCTAGCCGCCATACTATAATTCCCTCATTCCCTCATTGAATTTAATATCAAATGACAGTCTGTTGTTCAATAAAGCGGAGGGCTTTCTTACGCCAACTGTTTAAACAACATGTAACTTACTGATAATAAGCGCATTACAGACCTCACCTAAATCTCTATCACGACAATCGCTGCCATAACAATAAACCTAAATAAATCAGTTGAATCGTGATAGTAGCTATTGAACACTCCGTCCCGAAAAAAGGTTCCATCTAATTTTCAATATAAAAATGTTACCCGTCATTTGGTTGTTGTGTCACGGGGGTTTGGGCCAGTAGTCTGTAGAAATAGAGTTCTACTGCGTTTATGAGTTAATAATAAAATGTAGCCAACAATAATAATCTACTATAAAATCCAACTAATGAGTACACGCCATTATTCAGATATAGACAAAATATTGCTGTTGATAGACAAAGGCATAAGCAGTGTCTTTGGAAACCCTGCGATAACTGAAAGACCTAACCCAACCACTGGCATGGCCGATGATAAGCTGACAGACGCTGACAAGAAGCTGTCGGGGCGATTAATGCGTATCAATCACGCTGGCGAAGTCGCCGCACAAGGCTTGTATCAGGGGCAGGCGCTCACCGCCCAATTACCCGAGGTTAGAGAAAAAATGGAACGCGCTGCCCTGGAAGAAAACGACCACCTCGCCTGGTGCCGACAGCGAACAAAAGAATTGGAGACACGCACCAGTTACTTAGATCCACTTTGGTATGCGGGTTCTGCTGCCATTGGCGCAATTGCAGGCATTGTTGGTGACAAATGGAGCCTGGGATTTGTTGCCGAAACGGAACATCAAGTCGTAAGGCACTTGGATAAACATCTTTTGCAGCTTCCCGAAAGCGACATGCAAAGCAAAGCCATATTGCAACAAATGAAAGAAGACGAAGGCCATCATGCAACTGTCGCCATTCAGGCCGGTGCAGCGACATTACCAAAACCAATTAAAAGTTTGATGAAACTCACATCTAAAATAATGACGCGCACTGCTTACTGGGTGTAGACTAGTACACCGTCAAGGTGATAACCCAACCTACCCAACTGAAAACACCCAGATCAACTGACAGACACACCATTCACATTTCTACCATAGTATATTTCCAACATTTCCTTTTTTAGCCGTCCGCGCACTTTATCCTTTTCCTTTTCGTTCAAATCATTTTCTTCTATGCCAAATAAATAATTATTCAATTCAAACTCCTTTTCCTTTAGCATCATTTTAGTGTGAAAGATATTTTCCTGATAAATATTTACATCCACCATTTGATAATTTTCTTTGGTGTCTCTGGCAATGTAATTTTGAATTGAATTGATTTTATGATCGATATAATGTTTTTTACCTTTTATGTCCCGTGTAAACCCCCTGACACGGTAATCCATAATAACAATATCGGAATCGAAGCAATGAATAAGATAATTTAACGCTCTTAGTGGCGAAATACGACCACAAGTAGCCACATCGATATCAGCCCGAAATGTGCTGATGCCGCCACTCGGATTACTCTCAGGGTAGGTGTGAACGGTAATATGGCTTTTATCCATGTGCGCGACCACCGTATCCGGCAAAGGTCCAGGCGCTTCTGGATTTGACAAAATGCCTGCGCTGACGGGCTCTTCTGATACTAACATGGTCACACTCGCGCCTTGTGGTTCGTAATCTTGATGCGCAATATTGAGAATAGATGCGCCGATAATATCGGCAACATCCGTTAAAATGCGTGTCAGTCGGGATGCATTGTATTCTTCATCAATGTATTCAATATACGCTTGATGTTGATCTGCGGTTTTCGCATAACAAATATCGTAAATATTAAAGCTCAGCGTCTTGGTAAGATTATTAAAATCTTTTAATTTAATTTTTTTAATCGGGTTAACCAATGTCGCAACGCCAACGGCTGATTTTCTTGAACCAGTTGAATCAAAGTGCATGTTGTTTTCTCTGTTAGGGTTACTAATTATTGTGAGGGCTTATTGTGAGGACTTGTTGCGAAGGCTTGTAGCGAAGGCTTGTAGCGAAGATAACGGCGGATGATAAATAAATTGCACCGTATTACCGTCTGGGTCTACGCAATAAAAACTACGCGCCCCATCACGGTGATCGCGTGGCTCTGTCTTCATTTCAATTTTATGTGACTG
>CAZWBV010000275.1:0-3755 GCA_964632225.1 uncultured Gammaproteobacteria bacterium
TTCTGTTGAAAATTTCACCCCCTAACAACATTATTGCTAAAGACTTTTGTTACTAAAACGTTGGTTATTTTAACAAGTACCATTGCAGACTCGTTAGCGCATCGCCAGACAGAAAATATTAAATAGCAGCTAAATAAAAGCTAAATTAAATAAAGTCCCCGTCCGTTTGACTTCTGTTTAAAAATGAAAATAATATCGATTGAAACATCAACAGAGGCGTGTTCGGCAGCCCTTCATATCGATAATGATGTGATTGATCGATTTGAGATTGCGCCGGGTAAGCATTCTCAACTTATATTGCCGATGATTGAGTCTCTTCTGAACGAAGCACATATCACGTTGTCACAACTGGATGTGATTGCATTTAGTTGTGGTCCTGGTTCATTTACCGGGTTGCGGATAGCTTCAGGCGTTATCCAGGGGATTGCTTTTGGGGCGGATTTACCGGTGGCACCCGTGTCAACATTAGCGACGCTTGCGCAGTATGCATATGAAGAGAAAAAGCAAGACAACATATTGGCTGCACTTGATGCGAGAATGAATGAAGTTTATTGGGGAATTTTTCAATTTGATTCGAAAGGTGAGTTGCACAAAATTGATCAAGAGATTGTTTGTCTACCTAGGCTAATTACAAAACCGAAGGCTGCATTATTAACAACGCCGTGGTTCGGTGTAGGGCCCGGATGGACAACGTATTCATCGGAATTGCACAACGTATTGCGGGCAAAAACACCCTCTACACAAGGAATGAAAGTCGATTGGGAAATAAACGTCTATCCTCGCGCACGCTATGTTGCGACATTGGCACAACGGGCGTTATTACAGGGCAATGTAGTTGCTCCGGAACACGCAATTCCTGTTTACTTGCGTGATGATGTTGCAAAGAAAAAAGCGGGTTAGTAGGCGTTCTGGCGTTGTCTTCATAATCAGCGACATGGGCCAATTGTGGTGCCGCCGGATAACCGCTATTATTTAACATAATATTTGTGTGCTAATGCTTGCCATCCGTTTGAAATGGCAATGTTTTTCACCTTCAGTTTGTGCATTAATGTAAAATAAGTAGCAGGAATGTTTAGCAATAACTTATAGTAAAAAATTAAAAAAGATTAGTAAGTATTTGTAATTTATATAAATATATGAGTGATTTGGTTAAAGTTTTTTTTGTTGTCTTTGTGCCGTTAATGGTGGGTTGTAGCGATTTTGCTGATAGAAAATACAACTCCAGGCCGCTGAACAGGATAGAAGTCCAGCGCAGTGTCGCGATAAAAGTCGGACGCGAAAAGCCGATACTTGCTGGTAAGGATTTATCAGATACGAATTTGAATGACATTAATTTTCGTGGTGCAGATTTGCAGGGTGCTTCACTTAATGGGTCGACATTAGTTGGTGCAAATCTGGCAGGTGTTTCATTGATCGACGCTGACTTGCGAAACGCGGATTTAACGGATGCGGACTTACAGAATGTTGATTTAAGAGGGGCTATTCTCAATGGCGCAATTTTAGTTGGTGCTAATTTAACGAATGCTGACTTACGTGATACCAAGTTGGCCGATGTCGATTTCAACAAAGCGATGATTCAAGGTGTGTTATTGAGTGGTGCCAATATGCCAGGTGCAAAAATGGTCGGTGTTTATTTAGGTGGCGGTGAGCTAAAAAAAGTAAATCTGCAAGGGGCTGACTTAAGAGGTGCTGATTTTAGTGAAACAGAATTAACGGATGTGAATTTTAGAAACGCAGATTTACGATTGGCGATTTTGTATTCAACGAAAATGTCACGAGTGGATTTTCGAGATGCAAAACTGGAATTAGCCGATTTCTCCCTGTCTGTTATAGAGGATGCCAATTTTAGCAAAGCTGACTTACAAAAAGCGGATTTAAATGAAGTTGTCATTAAGAATTCTAAACTGTTCGGGGTAAACTTGAGTAACGCGAGACTGCGTAAGATTCATATTCGAAATTCAACTTTCATAGAAGCAAATCTAGACGGCGCGAACATGTACCAGGCGGATATTAGTGCAACCAATATGCGTTATAGCACATTAAACAATGCCAACATGATCGGCTCCAATTTAACAAAAACGAATTTTCAAAATGTGGAATTTAAGAATGCAAATTTATACAATTCAATTTTGATTAAGACGGATTTTGAATATGCCGAATTAATTAATGTGAATTTTCAGTTTGCAGACATAAATGGGGCGAAGTTTAGTGGCGCAAATGTAGATAAAGCCAATTTTAAATCAGCTAAAAACCTTGATCTGGCAGCCGGGTTGGAGCGCACCAGTAATCTTGACCAGGCGAATTTTTAGGTTACAGCTTTTAGTAGCTAGCTTTTAGCAGCTAAAGTAAGTTTCTGTAATGACCGATTAGTATAGAATGGCAGCGCAAAGGCAGCGAAAAGTAACTACCTGTTTAATTTAATATGCAAATTATCACGACATCGTCAGTGTTTACCGGGAAACAGATCGCGTCCCCTCAGACGCCTATTGCTAAGATAAATACATCTTCGCTTAATAAGCTGAACAATCGCGATGAATTATTCCGCAGTGTCAACATGGATGACTATCGCGTTGCTAAAAGCAATATCAGCGAAAGGGCAGCAGAAGACGGATCTCGTGCGACATCAGCAAATAGACAGCTAATCACGTCAAACAATGACTACTTACCTGCGGTTAACCAATATCAGTCCGCAGCTCGCACGGTGAATCCAGTGAATCCTTTGTCGGTATTTTCACGGAACGCTGTTGCCGCGTATGAAACAACGCGCCGCTTGGAAGAAAATAGTCAATTAACCCAGGTTTTGGGGTTTGATGCGTTCGCCTAATATCTTCTCTTCTTTTCTTATCGTTTTATTTAGGATTATCGCCTTGTCGCTTCTGTTTACTTTGTCCATGGGTTTGCGGCATAAGCGAAGCACATCCGAGAGCAAACGAGAGCAAAATAAGTAGTTACCATCGTAAGCCGTATTTTATTGTGTATGACGTATTGTCGCCGGTTTTATCTACTTCTAGCCCAATATTTGACACACCCAAATTGATATTTAAGCCCACAAAAGTCTTGGGGCTGGTAAAGCTTTCCTTTGAAAGCGCGAGGGCCGCGGTTCCCTTGGGTTTGCTGTCGCTTTTTATTCGCCCAATGCCAGCATAGGGCGTCAATAACAGAAACCCTTTTGATATAGCAAGTTCATATCCGGTATTGGTTAAATTGAGTTGGTCCACGCCACTTAATCTTGATGATGTGGCACGAATAGCAATGGCCGGCATAGCAACATTACCCCGTAAAATGGCGTAGCGTATTTCGCCCCCCGTGACGTTGATATTGCTGCCGGGAACAGAGGTGATAGAAAAACCAACATCAATACCGAATGGCAGACCTTTGTGCGCGTGTAATCGAGTTAAGGGCAGTGTGCTTGTTACACTCGAGTCGCCTGTCACCTCTCTCCACCAGATATCCGCATTTGCCATTTTTGTACCCGTCAGTTCGACGCCTATATCAAAGCCCGTAATACCTTGTGGTTCTGCTGGTGAGACGGATTTATAGCTGAGCGCTGACGCAAGGTCTTCTGAAAAGGCCCTGAATGCAGGCTGAGCCAATGCGTCGATGGTATTAAGATCGTTGCTCGCATACGCGTTTGAAGTCATCAACAAACAGGCGGCAGCGGCTAAAATAATTCGTTTCATGCGGTTATCCTCAGTTTTCTACTGTCGGTTCAACTGAATTTAGCTTAGCAAATATTCAGCTGTATCTATTGTTAT
>CAZWBV010000276.1:0-3715 GCA_964632225.1 uncultured Gammaproteobacteria bacterium
AAAAAGACCGCGTTCAAATAGAAGTCATTAAAAAACTGGCTGAAAAATATGATATACAACAGTCTGAAACGATAAGAAAGTTATATGAAAAAGGACATCGGGCACAGGCACTAAAGTTGGTTGAGGAGGCATTTAGTAATTATTCTGATGGTATTCGTCTATTGGCAATTAAGGAAAAGATAAGTCAACAACACGCAAATTACATTCGGGAAGTCGAAAGTCAGATTTTATTGGCAAAAGGAAAGTGGTTGTTGCAAAGCCCTCCTTTGTATGAAGAATTGTTAAGTGTAAACCCGGGAAACAAAGATCTAATTATCGAATCCAAGCAAGTATTGGGGGACAGCATAGCGACTGCGGCTCGATTAACGGTGTTAGGTATTTATGCTTTATCTACAGATGACATTCAATTGGCGGAGCAACGCCTAACGATGGCTAACGCTTTGCATCCGACGAGTGAAAATATTACCGCATTAGCCAGATTGGATAAATTAAGCCATGAAAAAATAGTGAAACAACGAAAAGTCGATCAGATTCAGCAAGAAATCGAACGACGTGCGAAAAACAAAAAACGTGTCGCGTTTGCGCGTAAACAGCAGGAGAAGGCAAAAAAAGAGAGTACTCGGTTAGTTGAAGCTATCCATCATTCGCTCGCCAGAGGGGAGCTTATGCAGGCACTAAACCAGATTAGAAAGCTGGAAAATACCTTCGAAAATAATTCTGATATTTTACGGTTACAGAATTCGCTGGATAAATTAATTGTGAAAAAAGTTGATGCTTTGTTAGTTGAAGGCAGCGAATTATACAGTAATGGCCAAATAGGAAAAGCAAAAACAGTTTGGGAGTCTGCACTAAAACTAGACCCAGATAATGTCAAAATTAATCGAAGAATAAAAAGAGCGAAGCAAGTACTAACTAAATTACGCGAACTTCAAAATAGGTAACAAAAATTTTTACTACAAATGCGAGACAAAAGAATCGGCATTACAACCGCCTGTTAGCGGGCGGTAAATCAATTATTCTCCAATCTTACGCTAATTAATTGTATATCCTTGTAACAGAAATATAATTAGAATGCTGCGTAGAAAAGGGGGATCATCTCATAAATCACCTCACATCCGTTTTGCAATTAATGCTTATTGTATCATTACCGGTATTTTGACATCAATTTGACGTGCAATATTAAGGTCGTTTTTCAATAGTTTTCTATGGTATCTATAATTAGAAGTTATAGTTACCGCTATAAAATATTGTGTTGACTAATAATAAATAATGGCCACCCATTCGGTCATTTCCATGAAAGCTAGGTGGATTTCTTTCTGTTATATATTTCTTTAATCGTTTTGGTATAGCATCCGATGTGTTAGTCAGGGGGTTCATTAATAAAAAATATTGGCGTGCCGGTCTGTTTAGTGTCAATGGTAGTCGCAAGTGAGTTAAGTTGTGTGGTCGTATTGTGCGTTCCATGTCACTGTGTTTGCTTGAATTATTCACGCTGGTTTATATGAGAATTCAGAAATAAGCGTGCATTAAATCGGGCTGATAAATATTACTAAAGATAAGATAAATAATATTGAGTTGGGTTATGTCAAAAATTATGGAATATATAGGTTATATTTTATGTCTATATTGAGTAGCCACTGTTTTAATACTGAAATGGTCGACAAAAGATCTATAAATCATAAAATTTCTGTTATTGGCATGTTGCGGTAATAATGTTTTTAGTCCAATATCTGGCCGCATTGTTTTATAAGCGCTGTTTTATAAGCGCCATTGTTTTATAAGCTAGCTAAACTGATTGTTTAGATGGATGTTAAGTGCAAGGGATTCGTTTGTATAGAGAGGCTAGCCAGAGTACACCGAAAGTAAACGAAGTTAGTTTAATGTTTGATCTTACTATTCGGGTCATGGTCATTTTCTTTCTAGGAGGTTATCTGATGAGGAAGTTCATTTTAGTCATTACTGGGGTAGTTATCCTTTTTGCATCAGCTCAGGCGGCAAAAATGGAGCACCCGAAACGCATCACGGCTAAACCCGAAGCGTTGGAAGCGAAACCATTTGCGGAGCATCATGTTGTATTTCATATTTCTACGGGTGATGCATTTGCGCAAAAACTTGTTTTGAATAATGCGCAGAATCTATCAAAGCACTTCGGTCCGGATAAAGTTGCCATCGAAGTTGTTGCATACGGACCAGGTTTGCGTTTGTTGTTTAAAGAAAACGAGCAAGCCAAGCGAATTAAATCTTTAGCTGCCAGTGGCATTAAATTTTCCGCTTGTGGAAACACCATGAAGAAAATGAAGCGAAAAGAGAGTGACTTGGTTAGTGTTGCTGACACGGTGTCGGCAGGTGTCGCGCGAATCGTTGAACTGCAGGAAGCCGGTTGGTCGTATGTGCGGCCATAAGTAACTACTGACAAAGGAGTTATGTTTTAATGTTTAAAACAGGTAACAACACAATTGGGTTGCTACCTGTTTTTTTATGTCTATTAGAGTAATGAATAAATTTTAATATCAGTTATTCGTTTGCTGTAAGTTGCAGCAACTAACATACCGGTAGCAGAGGCTTGTATGAGTTGTCACCTCGTTAAAAAATTTGTTGTTTCTTCTCCGTTTTTTTCTAAATGCAGGGTACTCTCTGCACTATTCCTTGCACTATTCCTTGCACTATTCCCTGCACTATTTATTTTAACTTCATTGTTAATCAGTTCTGTTTATTCAAGCTCCGTGTTTGCTGCGAACTGGTTTAAATTGCGTGGTACGGAGCCAGGTGGTACAGCGCATACCTTACAGGTTTGGGGTTTTTTGCAACCTACTTTTGCTCATGATGACAGCGATGAAATTTCAGGTGCAATCAGGGCTGCAGCGAATATAAATGGAACCTTACCGGTAGCGGGAACATTGCCGCCGACACGACAACAACAAGACAGTTTTTTCTTACGCCGGGCACGTTTGGGTATCAGAGGAACCATGATACCGATTGGTAATGACGTAGATTATTTCTTTTTGACAGAATGGGGACAAAACGGCACAAATTTACCGGATCATGACGCGGTGGTATTGGATGCGTCCGTCACATTTAATCAGGCGTCGCGCGGAAAGGATGACAACGGCTTACATAATCTTGGTACCCGGGTTAGAGTAGGGCAGTTCTTATTTTCACAGACCTCAGAAGCCTTATCAAATTCCACGCCTGGACGGCGTGTCCACATCTGGATGCCGGAAGCCACCTTCGCTAATGCCCTCACACGTCGCGTAAGAGATAATGGCCCAGGCAATTTTATCGGCACGAAGGTGAATGGTGCACGTGATATCGGGATTGAGTTTTTTGATTTTGTAGAATTCGGTGATCCGGACAGTCCGTATGAATTTACTTACTCTCTGGCCATAGGTAATGGTGATACCATTGGCGAACTCAATTCGGATGATAATTTTCGACAATATATGTGGTTATCAATTGGTCAGTTATTGGATAATACGCGTGGGCCACGACGTCACGATTGGATGTTCTATGGCTGGTTGCAAGATGGCGATATCCAGTTTAATAACGATATAAATGGTGACGGTTTAGCGGACAGTACACAACCCATACCTTCTGGTGGTATTCACCCGGTTAATGGTTTGGGTGGTACAATTGATCGAATTGGCACCGTTGGTAACGCCTTGGATCGGGATTACAATCAGACGTATTCCGGTATTGGATTCGAATATTTTGATAA
>CAZWBV010000277.1:0-3705 GCA_964632225.1 uncultured Gammaproteobacteria bacterium
ACGCGCGTCAAGAAAAATAGAGCTAAACCGCTGTTGGTTCTATTTGAACAAAAACAATGTCCGGCGTGTGATGAAATGCACAACGATGTATTCAATCGCGTAGAAACGCTGGGATATCTGGAGAAGTTTGATGTTGTTCAGTTGGATATGTGGTCGAAAAAGACACGTGTTAATACACCACAAGATAAAAATACCACCGCAAATAAATGGGCAGATGATCTGGACATAAAATATGCGCCATCAATGGTGTTTTTTAATAACAAGGGTGAAGAAGTATTTCGAGCAGAAGCCTATTTTAAATCATTTCATTTGCAATCGATTTTGGACTATGTCTCTTCCGAAAGCTATAAAAAACAACCCAGTTTTCAGCGCTGGTTAGAAGTGCGTGCGGATAAACTTCGAGACAAAGGCGTTGAAATAAATTTAATGCAATAAATTTATTGTAGCGGGGATTAACATGTTTTTTGTTGGTACTATCAGAAAATACTTAATGGGGATTGTCATTGGTTTGGCGGTGGGTTTATGGCTAGGTGTAAATATAGGCAAAGATCAGCCTTTATACAGCAACCCGCTTAATACCGAGTCACTGGCCGACGAAGCAAAACGCAAGGCTGGCGATATATTAGAGCATACAAAAAAATCACTCAGAGAACAGTTAAAGGGTGAGGCGGATTCCAGGTTGTAGCCACTAATCGCTATCCGGTTTTTCTTCACTGTTTGGAAAAAGCTCGCGTACTGCCCAGCGGGCAAAATCCTGCCGGGTGCAACTATCGGACGAACGCAATCCTTGACCTTCGACGACCCGGTATATGACCATGTTTTTTTCAGGATCAGGTGAGTTATATTCATCAATAATTTGACGAACAGACCAGTTTCCTCCATGTTGCCCGTTAGTATAAAATCCTCCCATTTTTATTTGATCTGCGGTCATTTCAAGGTTGCTGGCGTGTTTTATCGTGAGCGCAATTAATCGTTGTAAATCATCGGTTGTGATGTCGACAACCAGGTCCATATCCGCGAGGGCTTTTTCGATTTGTGTTCGATCAAGCAGATTTGACGTTCTTTGCAGATTTGCAGCGGGTGCTTCAGTGAAGCGCATCAGGCTTACCGGATAACGACGCCATGGGAATATACTATTGAACACAACTGCAACGATAAAAATTACCACCACATTAAGTAATATCGGTGTTATCAAGAACTGATATCCTAAATCGGTAATAACGGGGCCACCAATAACAGCAGCAATCGCGGTTGCACCGCCTGGCGGGTGTATACATCTTAAAACGTGCATTACTGCAATCGCCAGACCGACTGCCAACCCGGTCGCCAGAAAAATATTCGGAACGATGAGAAAGCAGGTTACCCCAATACCCGCTGACACTAGATGGCCTGAAAATAATGACCAGGGTTGTGATAATTTGCCATGTGGCACGGCGAAAAGTAACACCGCTGTTGCGCCCATCGACGGGGCAATCAATGCGGCACCAGTGGCGCCAGTAAATTGATAACTGATGTATGCGATAAGGACAATACTAACAAAACCACCCAATGTCGAAACAACTTTTTCAGCGGTACTGATATGTTCGGATTCAATGCCGAAAAAATGCTTAATTTGATTCATATTTTTCGTGCTGCGTATTTTCTCTTGTTAATCGAACATATCAGTTTAGTGACGTATTGTTCTTTTGCACGGGATTTTCTTGCGAAGCATTTTCTTGTAACGCATTTTCTTGTAGTGAATCTGTTTCATTGGGATCAAGATTGCGGGTTGTTTTTTCAATTTGATCAATCTCGGTTATTGCATTTTTGCTACGAATGCCCATGTCGGTGAATTTCCTGGCACTGGGTAATATTCTTGCGTCAAAAGAACCAACTGCCTTATTAAAATGTGAAACGCTGGTATCCAGGCTTTTACCCACTTTCGCGAGATAATCTGAAAACACGCTGAGGCGGTGGTACAGGTCTTCGCCGATGTGCCTGATATGTTCAGCATTTTCTGCCAATTTTTCCTGGCGCCAGCCATAAGCGACGGCGCGAAGCAAGGCAACGAAACTGGTGGGGGTGGATAAAATCACTTTTTGCCGTAACGCGTCCTCCAGTAAATTTTTGTCATGATCTAATGCAGTATAAAGAAATTGTTCACCAGGAATAAATAACACAACAAAGTCGGGCGAGTTCTTGAATTGATTCCAATAGGATTTCGCCGATAATTCCCGTACCCGGTTGCGGACATTACGTGTATGCCTTTCCAGTTCTCTTGTTTTTGTGTCCTCGTCGGGTGCTTCTATCGCAGATAAATAGGCGTCGAGCGGTGTTTTGGCATCAACGATAATTTCACGACCATCGGGCATGCGCACGATCATGTCTGGGCGCAGCAGTCCTTCTTGCGAATTGATTTGCTCCTGTTCATAAAAATCACAATGTTCAACCATGCCGGCTAATTCAGCCAGGCGTTTGAGGGTCATTTCACCCCATTGTCCCCTGATCTCGGGACGACGCAATGCTTGCACCAGGTTGCGTGTTTCACTGTGCAGGGTTTTTTGTGTTTGTGCCATACTTTCGAGGTGTTGTGTCAATGAGCCGTACGCTTCTTTACGCTCTTTTTCCATGGAATGAATTTGCTTTTCCGTTTTGTCGAGTGCGTCTTTTATTGGTTTGACCAGGTTTTCAAAGGATTTTTCTTTTTTGTCGAGGTCATTTTTTGCTTTTATTTGATATTGTTTTAAATTTTCCTGGGCGAGTTTAAGAAATGTGTCATTATTACGATTCAGCGCTTCGGTAGACAATAACGCGAAGGTTTTTCTCAAATGGTCTTGTGAGTTTTTTAAGGACTGAATTTTTTCCTCAGCGGATTGTTGATCTGCTTTTTTGAGGGTTTCCAGCTTGGTGTTTTGTTCGCGTAGCTGTGTGATTTTATTATTTAATAGAAAAAAAACAATGAGCGCGCCAAATGTAAAGGTGAGCAGGGCGATAGTGATCAGGTTTATTAAGTCGTACATTGAATTGATTTCCAGTTAAAGAATTCGTTAGGGTATGTCAATCGAGCCAATCAAGTATTTCCAATGGGTGATTAATTGATCCATTCGCGTTCCAGCTATCCGGTGTATCATTGGTGCCGATGTAACCATAAAGCGCCACCAGTGTTTTCATACCGGCATTATTGCCAGCCAGTATGTCGCGTTCTGCATCACCGATATAGACGCATTCCGTTGCTTTGCTGCCGGCTTGTTTACATGCTAATCGCATCGGTGCAGGATGTGGTTTGCGTTGCAGCAACGTGTCACCGCTTATTATGCTCGCGGCCCGATTTGTCAGATGAAGCTGTTCCATTAATGGGTCGGTTAACCAGGCGGGTTTATTGGTGACGATTCCCCAGTTGAGGCTGTTTGTTTCTATGTGTATCAATAGTTCATCTATCCCAGGAAAAAGCCGGGTTTGGTTTGTTAAATTCTCAAGATAGATACCCAGAAAACGTTTTCGTAATATTTCAAATTCACTTGCATCCGAAGAGTGACCAAAGCCAAGTTCAATGATTGCTTTGCCACCGTGGGATACCACTGAGCGTATTTGATCAACTGGCAGCGTCGGTTTGTTGTGTTCTGTAAGAAGTTCGTTCAGGGCCAAGGCCAGATCGGGGGCGGTGTCGGCCAAGGTACCATCAAGGTCGAAAAGCACGGTACGAATCATGTCGATTGCCGTATTGAT
>CAZWBV010000278.1:0-3682 GCA_964632225.1 uncultured Gammaproteobacteria bacterium
CGGCATTACCTGATACGCCGACGACAGATGCAATACTAATAATACGCCCTTTTTTTGCTTTCATCATGCTGCGTATACAGGCTTTTGATAACCGATAGACAGAATTTAAATTAGTATTAATAATATCATTCCATTCATCGTCTTTCATACGCATTAAAAGATTATCGCGTGTTATGCCCGCATTGTTAACCAAAATACTCGGTGCAGAATATTTCTCAGCAATGGATTTAACAACATTATTTATACTCTCTTGATCGGTCACATCAAGTACAAGTCCGGTCCCTTTGAGCTCATTTTCATTTATGAATGCGCTAATTTTTTCAGCGCCGGAGGCACTCGTTGCTGTCCCTATAACCACAGCACCCTGCTTACCTAGCTCAAACAAAATTGCTTGGCCAATTCCGCGACTCGCACCCGTGATTAACACGACTTCATTTTCTAGTGACATGTAATTTACCTATACTTACTCAATGCTAGCAGTCGTTGCTAACAATCGTCGCTAACAATCGTTACTAACAATCGTTACTAACACCGGTTGCCGCCAGTGCTTTGTCCAGTGATGTAGGATCAAAAATTGAGTGTTGCCTAATATTGCGATCAATACGCTTGTTTAAACCCATGAGTACTTTGCCTGGCCCACATTCTACAATATTCTCGATACCAGCAGCAGCCATTGCCTGTATCGTCTCTACCCATCGAACAGGACTATACAATTGTTTCGTCAGCGCGTCACGTATCTCATCAGCTAGCGAAATACTGGTAACATCGACGTTGTTAATGATTGCTATTTTTGGTTCATTAATAACGATATCATGAAGTATTTCTTCTAATTTTTCTGCCACAGGGTTCATTAACGAACAGTGTGAAGGTACACTAACGGGCAACATTAATGCCCGTTTTGCACCTGCTTTTTTTGCAATTATGGTGGCCCTTTCCACTGCAGCCACATTCCCGGCGATAACCACCTGACCAGGTGAATTAAAATTAACCGCCGAAACGATTTCATTTGCAGCGGCATCTTTACAAACCTGAATCACTTGCTCATCATGCAAGCCGAGGATCGCCGCCATGGCACCCACCCCCTCAGGCACTGCATCCTGCATATATTTTCCACGCACTTCAACCAATCGGATCGCATCGTCGATATCCAGCGCTTCTGCACAAACAAGCGCAGTATACTCGCCTAAACTATGGCCAGCCAAAAGGCTTGGTAAGTCACCACCGGCTTCTTTCCAACATCGCCACATCGCAATACTTGCAACAAGCATGGCCGGTTGTGTGATATGTGTTTTATTTAAATCCTCAACCGGACCCTCAGCGACTATTTTCCAAATATCGTAACCCAGTACTTCAGACGCATTTGCGTATGTCTGCTGTACGATTGGGTTATGTTTAGCCATGTCCTCTAACATACCAACCGATTGCGAACCTTGACCAGGAAAAACAAATGCGAGTTTCGAATTCATGAATCAATCAGGGTTTCCTTAGTATTTCATTAAAACCGAACCCCAGGTAAAACCACCGCCAAAGGCTTCGAGTAAAATAATGTCGCCACGTGTGATGCGGCCATCGCGTACCGCCACATCAAAAGCAAGTGGAACAGATGCCGCCGATGTATTGCCATGCTCGCCGACGGTCACAATGACCCTGTCCATCGACATTTTAAGCTTTTTCGCCGTTGCATTAATAATACGAATATTGGCTTGGTGTGGTACTAACCAGTCAACATCCGCTTTTTCCAATTCATTATACTCCAGGGTTTCATCTACAATTTTACCCAGTGTATTGACCGCAACTTTAAACACCTCATTACCTTGCATGCTCAGGAACGCACTGCCTTCTCTGACTTTATCATATCCTTGTGAAATTCCCGCCGGTACAGTGAGCAGCTCTTTATATTGTCCATCTGCGTGAATATGCGTTGACAAAATACCCGCTTCTTCACTCGCCTCCAAAACAACGGCACCCGCTCCATCACCGAACAATACGCAAGTTGAGCGATCTGTCCAGTCAATGATGCGCGACATCGTCTCAGCGCCAACCACCAGCGCGCACTTGCTTGCGCCCGTTCGTAGAAACTTATCTGCGACTGATAGCGCATATATAAAACCCGTGCACACCGCTTGCACATCAAACGCAGGACAACCCTGAATTTCGAGCCGATCCTGAAGCAAACAAGCGGTACTTGGAAATACCCGATCAGGCGTTGTCGTCGCGACGATGATTAAATCTATAGATGAGGCATCTATATTGGCTGCTTCAATGGCGCGTTTCGCTGCATTTTCAGCAAGATCACAGGTGGTTTCGTTTTCACCTGCGATATGTCTTTTTTTAATACCGGTGCGGTCGGTAATCCATTCATCTGTGGTATCAACCATTTTCTCCAATTCCGCATTGGATAATATTTTTTTCGGCAAAAAACCGCCGGTACCGATAATACGAGAACTGATCCCAGTATTAATATGAGAGTTGATATGAGAGTTGATATGAGAGTTGATATGAGAGTTGACACAAGAGTTGATACGTGATGAGTTGATATGCTTCCTGGTCTGCGAGTCAGTCACACTGCTTGCCTTTGAGTTAAATAATATTCAAGTTGTTTACTGATAAGTTGTGGTACATTTTTTTTAACTTCAAGAACAGCTTCGTTAATAGCCGTTTTAAACGCCACCTCATCAGCACCACCATGGCTCTTTATGACGATGCCCTGCAAACCTACAAAACTGGCACCATTGTAATGTCGTGGATCTATTTTAGCTTTAAATGACTTTAATATGGGTAATACCATTAAACCCGCCAGACGGGTCAACCAGTTTTTACTAAATTCTTGCTTCATATAATGAGAAATCATTTTTGCGACACCTTCGGTCGTTTTTAATGAAACATTACCAATAAACCCATCACAGACAATGACATCCACTTCACCTTTATTGATCGCATCACCTTCTATAAATCCGATATAATTAAGATCACTGTTAGCCAATAAGCGAGCCGCTTCCTTAACGCGCTCATTGCCCTTAATTTCTTCCTCGCCGATATTAAGTAATCCAAGTTTCGGTTGATCTATGTTTTCCACGGCACTGGTTAGTGCTGAACCCATTACAGCAAACTCAAATAAATTTTCTGCACTTGAATCAACGTTTGCACCCAAATCAAGCATGTGGGTATGCCCATGCATGGTAGGCAACGTAGTAATGATGGCAGGCCGGTCTATACCGGGTAGTGTTTTTAAAACAAAGCGTGCGGTCGCCATTAATGCCCCTGTATTTCCCGCACTGACACATGCATCGGCATCCCCTGATTTAACCAAATTAATGGCGACACGCATCGAAGAATCTTTCTTGCCACGCAATGCCTGCGATGGTAACTCATCCATCGCAACGCATTGCGACGCATGTTTAATCGCAATATTTTTGTTTGCATCGATCATTTTGTGTTTTTTAATTTCTGTTTCAAGAATATCCTTATCCCCCACCAGGATAAGACGCAGAAATTTATTATGATGCACCATGCCAAGCGCAGCGGGCACAATAACACCCGGGCCAAAATCACCCCCCATTGCATCCAACGCAATTATTATTTTTTCACTCATGATTCATGACAATAAAAGAACAGAGAAAGATACAACAGTTAATGTGCATGAAGGAAGGTGCTCGGGTTTAGCAAAACGACCAAACTTAGG
>CAZWBV010000279.1:0-3657 GCA_964632225.1 uncultured Gammaproteobacteria bacterium
TAATAAGCAGCCAAGCTGACGGCTAATGTCGTTGTAGTATCACCGTGGACCAAAATTCTATCTGGTTTAAAATCTCTAATTACGTCTCGCATGTTGATAAGAACTGAAGCAGTAATATCAGTAAGATCCTGGCCTTCTTTCATTAGGTTCAAATCAAAATCGGGTGTAGCCTGAAAAAGTCCCAACACCTGATCCAACATTTCCCGGTGCTGTGCGGTGACACATAATGCAGAATCTATTCTCTCATCTTGTCGCAATAGATCCACCAAAGGCAGCATTTTTATCGCTTCTGGCCGGGTACCGAATACAGTCAATAGTTTCAAAATGCAATACCTGTCGTTATTTTATCTAAGTTAATTTACTCGTGTGATTTGCTTATATTACTTGCTTGATTTATTTACTTAATATTTTCGTCATCTGTGCAGAAACCGTTGCATTGCTAGCTTTCGCAAAATCAGCTGCTGCTCTCGCCAGAGACAGTCTGATTTTTTCATCCAGCAAGATTTCAACCAAATGATCTATAAACTCCTGTGTTGAATCCGCGACTCGATAGGCGACACCCATTCCCGCTTCCAGTCCCTCTGTACCCACTTTCGAGGTCACCAGTGGTTTTGCATAACCTAACGCCTCCAGGTTCTTTATACTTAAGCCAGTGTTGTAAGACACGGGGTTGATAATAATATCTGCCTCTTCGTAGGCTTTCTTTAAGTCATCAACAAACCCAAGCTTTCTTAATCCTGCCCGTTCTTTTACACCCTTACACACACTACCAACCAAATTAACTTCGACAGCAACCACTTTTTTTTGAACTTCTGGAAATATTTTATCTAAAAAATAATTAATCCCTTCAATATTAATCGCGTTATCCGATGCAACAAACAGTAATTTATGACTATTGCTATTAATAAATGGTTTATCTTGAACTGCAACTAAATGTCCAACCGTCTCAACATTACTTCTGCTAATATTTAAATAGAAGTCTTTTTCTTTATCCTGTATGGCTAATACCACATCGGCTCTATTACAGGCCTTCGCCTCGCCTAGTTTAGATGTTGAAAACCATTGAGGTTTTTGATTTTGTTCTAAATAATGGCGATGTCTATTTGTAAATACATCGTGCGTATCAATAATCTTGCGCACACTGGAATCGAAACACTCGAGAACTTTGGATATAAACATGTACTCAACGATAACAGTATTAAAGTTGTGTTTCGCGTGCAGATCAACAACGACTTTATTCAACGACGAATCGTACCATTCATCAATATCATAGGTATATTTCAGGTCAGTACTGAAATAACCACCGTACCTTCTCTTAAGTGCAGATAGCTTGTGGGGTTCTCGATGATAATCAACGGAAATAAAATTCTCCCCCCAGACTTCACGCATTTTTTCTTCATCACCCTTTTCACGCGTGAGGTGAATAAAATGAACCTCATGCCCCAGACGTTGCATCAAACCCAAAAGATCAGATATTCTAGCCCGGTTGCCCGCATTCTGCGGATGAGTCGGTGTAGGAGAAATAACCAGTATTTTTGTTTTTTTCATTGATCTATGAATAATATGAATAAACAGTGTGTTTAACGTTCTTTGAGATGGACAAATTCATGCTGCTATTGTTGTTTAGGCACTCATAATCCCCCAATTAATTTTTAACTTATGCCCACCCCGATTTTTATTGATAACCTAATGATTTTATTTGTATTTATGAGCAAGCAAACTATATCAAAAGTGAAAAAACGTTTCAATTAACCACATACAAAAAAAATCGGCTAATTGACCGATTAATTGAATCAAACTTTCATTAATTTCTGGCTTGATTTCATAACTTGAATTCATCGTTTGCTTAACTTAATAATTTGCTTGTCTAAGAAAACAAACATTAGGAAATGGCGTCCTCAAGGGGATGCGACTCTATTCATGCTTTACCGGCAATGACTCAAGTTATTGATAATTATATAAAAATAACTTCGACACCGCGTTTCTCAAAACCGCATATTTCAGCTCACGAAGCTGTTGACACTTCCGCCTATTAAATCGAGCGTACCACCGGCCCGGCAGCGTTTCCCACAAAAACAGTCGAAATCAAAGAGAGGCGTATCCTACTAGATTTTTATGGATTAGCAAGTCGGCTAAGTATCTTCGCACTCCAACCTCATAAAATATAGCATCAGAATTGACATATAAACACTTCTAGACTTTCAATTAGACACGTTTTTACTTTCAATTGGCGCGCTTTTAAGTTAACGTCACAGCTTGCTGCCCCCACCCCCCTTAGTGATGCCCCCATAGTGATTTTCAATTGACCTCTCTTGGTTTGCAATTAAACAACACTATGGTCGTAAATAGGTTGCGTACGTAATAGCCGCATATTTAGGGACCATCCAATTATATATACCCTCGTTTTTCTATCGAAAAGATCAAAATCGCCTTAACTGACATTCCCGGCAGCCGTTTTAAACAAGGAATATTACTCTATGATGGCGATCATTCGACGGCATTTGGCGATCAATTATATGCAGTACCGATAGGTGCGTTATGGGCATGAAGTAATAGGACTATGGGATTAATTCTGGTGACTAATAATATGAAAGAGTTTGAGCAGGTGCCGGGACTTCGGGTTGAGAATTGGATGTGAGTACTTTTGATATAGGCCTATTGCCTTCAGGTCATCTTCATGGATTTTCATCAATAATCGACGGTGCTACCGACAATACGAGCCACGTTGAGGCTATCGAGCGGGCATTTTCGCGCAGTGTTGGCGAAGGCCTGTTTTTTCTTGCGTCAATGAAAAACGGTGCCGATCTCTCTCAATCGTTACATTATTGGCGAAATATTGCTTGCCAATACATGAGTGAACGCTGCCTGCTGTCTGCGGCTGAACCTCCTAATCCGATAGCACCGTTCACGACCACTGAAACCCTGCCCCTGCTGCTAAGTGCACCGCCCATGCGGGGGGCTGAATATCTCTCCGCTGAGGTGCTACAGGAAATCCGCACCATACTGGACCGCTGGGTTTGTGAAGAGATTCAAAATGTCGGCAGCCTGAATGCCCTGCTGAGCAAAAAGGCGCCGCGATGGCATCAAGTGGGCCGTGTCTGTTTTCATCTGGCGGAAAACAAAAGTGATCCAGACTACCCCTTTGCCTTCATGGCGACCTACGCCCCTGAACTATCAGAACAAGGACGCGTGCGTCATCAACCGCTCAGCCGTGCCCTACAGGAGTACGCCGGTACTAAAAACAAGAAGGCGTTGATCCGCCTGCTGTCGCCGGTGCAACTCGCGGCTGAATCCAGCCCCGTGATCAAAGAACTGGTTGACACAGGCGATCTCTATCACCCACTGGCCTGGTCACCCAGCGAAGCGTATGCGTTCCTTAAAGATGCAGCGTTATACGAGCAATGCGGCGTGGTGGTTCGGCTGCCGAACTGGTGGAAAAAACGCAGCCGTCCCCGTGTCGGCGTCACCATTGGTAACAGCAAAAAGGAAAACTTTAACGCTGATTCAATGCTCGATTTCAAGCTCGATATTGCCCTGGGTGATGAGTCACTCAGCAAGGCCGAGCTGAAAAAACTGATGGCGGCCGAGAATGGCCTTGCGTTTATTAAAGGTCAGTGGGTTGAGGTGAACCCGGAGAAGCTGAGTGAAGTCTTGGCT
>CAZWBV010000280.1:0-3628 GCA_964632225.1 uncultured Gammaproteobacteria bacterium
CGTTCTGATGAATGGCGGCATTACTATTGATGTCATTGGTCAGATCGGCGGCGATCCGGACCTTGGTGGGGGTTACGATGCTCTCAGTACGGAGAATAATACCTTGCGGCGCATGGCGACGGTGACAAGCGGTGATACAGACGCCCACAATCCCTTTGATCCTGCATTAGAGTGGCAGGGTTTTGCTAAAAATACCTTTGATGGCCTGGGTTCTCACATCTCCGGTGGTAATACGCCGCTGCCTGCTCCGCTGCCCGTGCCGACTGGTCAATTGGTTATAAACGAAGTTGATGCCGATTCGCAGGGCGCTGACATGGCTGAGTTTGTCGAGTTATATGACGGCCGTGTCGGTTATCAGGATTTGAGCGGCAATGTACTCGTTTTGTACAACGGTAACGGCGATGTGGCGTATGCGTCCTACGATCTAGACGGGTTGCAAACGAATGCGGCGGGCTATTTTGTGATAGGTAACGCGGGTGTTGCGGGTGTGGACTTGGTTATACCAAATGGCCAGTTGCAAAACGGCGCTGATGCGGTGGCGCTTTATCAAGCCGATGCCGTAGATTTCCCGAATGGTCGCCCCGTTTCGTTGCTGAATTTACTTGATGCGGTGGTCTATGGTACGAATGATGCGGATGATCCGGGTTTGCTAATATTACTGAATGCCGGAGAACCTCAGCTCAATGAAGACGGCAATGGCGACAAGAATGCGCATTCCAACCAGCGTTGCGCAAATGGTGCGGGTGGCTTGCGTAATAGCGGTGCCTTCCAGCAAAGAATGGCGACACCGGGTCAGGCGAATGTCTGTGTTGTTAACAGCGCCTGTGGGTTACCCGCTGATCTTATCCACTCCATTCAGGGAAATACCGAAATAAGTCCGCTGCTAGGACAGACGATGACTGTCGAGGCCGTGGTGGTGGGTGATTTTCAAGATACAGTGACCGGCCTGTCCGGATTTTTTATCCAGGAAGAGGCCGTTGACACAGATGCAGATGCCATGACTTCGGAAGGAGTGTTTATTTTCGACGATGGGTTTGGTATTGATGTCGTCGTCGGTGACGTTGTGCGTGTTAGTGGTACGGTCGCTGAGTTTTTTGGATTGACGGAACTCAATGCCATCAGTTCGATGAATGTCTGCGCCAGCGGTGCCAACCTGCCAGCGGCAAATGTCAGTTTGCCTTTTGCAAGTATGACAACGCTGGAGCGCTACGAAGGTATGTTGATTCACTTGCCACAGACGCTAACCGTGACGGATAATTTCAATCTTGGGCGTTTCGGTGAAGTCACCTTGTCATCGAATGGTCGTTTGTTTATACCCACGAATATTGTGAATCCAGGGGCCAGTGCAAACGCGATGCAGGTCACAAATGATCTGAACCGGTTGCTAATAGACGATGGTAATGCATCACAGAACACGGATCCGATTGTTTACCCAGGTAATGGACTCAGCGCATTTAATACCCTGCGCATTAGCGATTCGGTAAGCGGTGTCACGGGTGTGGTCGCTTATACTGCGGGTGCTTATCGAATACACCCAACGCAGGCACCTCTGTTTGTGGCAAGCAATCCACGTAATACGGCACCTGCATTACCCGCAACGGGCAGTCTGCGTGTGGCGAGCTTCAATGTGTTGAACTATTTTAATGGTGATGGCCAGGGTGGGGGATATCCAACGGCACGCGGTGCTGATACCGCTACGGAGTTCATGCGTCAACGAGACAAGATCATCGCGGCGATCAGCGCGATGCAGGCGGATATTATTGGCTTAATGGAATTGGAAAACGACGGTTATGGGACCAATAGCGCCATTCAGGATCTGGTGAATGGCCTCAACGCGGTCGCGCCAGCGGGGACCCGTTATCGTTTTATTAACCCCGCTATATCCCCGCTCGGTACGGACGCCATCGCGGTTGGTTTTATCTACCGCAATGAAACGGTTTCAGCGACGGGCACGGCGGCGATACTTGATTCATCTGTTGATACGCGGTTTGATGATCAGAAGAATCGCCCTACGCTGGCACAAACCTTTGTCGAAACCACCACAGGCGGTCGCCTGACGGTTGCGGTTAACCATCTGAAATCGAAGGGTTCCAGTTGCGCCAATATTGGCGATCCGGATGGCGCTGACGGGCAGGGTAATTGCAATCTGACCCGTACTCGCGCAGCGCAGGCATTGATGGACTGGCTGGCAACGGATCCAACGGGGAGCAACGACAGCGACGTGCTGATCATTGGTGATCTTAATGCGTATGCCAGGGAAGACCCTGTCGCGGCCATACTGGCTGCAGGATTCAGCGACCTGGTTGCTGGCCTCGTGGGTAGCGGCGCTTATTCGTTTGTTTTCAGAGGGCAATCCGGTACTCTGGATCACGCCCTGGCAAGTCCGAGTTTAACTGCGCAGGTCACTGGGGTGACAGACTGGCATATAAATGCCGATGAGCCACGTGCGCTTGATTATAACGAGGAATTTAAATCAACAAGTCAACTGAGCGAGCTGTACAACGGTGACGTCTACCGGGCATCAGATCATGATCCTGTTGTTGTGGAGTTAAATCTTATACAGTAGCTTGTGGTCTTCTGAGAAAAACATCTTCTGAGAAAAACACTGCGGGGGCGGGGCGCCCCCGCAATTTAGGTTTACTATTCACTAAGCCCGACTATCAATTTCATTCAACTGAGGAATAGATATGCACACAAAAGAAGCAATCCAATCCCGCCGTGCAGTCAAACATTACGATCCACAGCATCGCATGACAGAAGACGAAATAACAGAGCTGTTATCGTTGGCCATTTTGTCGCCAACCGCGTTTAACATACAGAATTGGCGTTTTGTTGTGGTACGCGATGCCGGGATGAGAGAAAAAATACGGGCGGTCTCCTGGGATCAGGCGCAGGTGACGGACACGTCTTTATTTATTGTCCTTTGCGCCGATCTGAAATCGTGGGAAAAACAACCAGAACGTTATTGGCAGAAGGCACCAAAAGAAGTCCAGGATTTTATGCTCCCGGCAATCGATCACTATTACCGTGACCAGCCACAAGTACAACGCGATGAGGCGATGAGATCCTGCGGAATTGCTGCACAGACCTTGATGCTCGCGGCGAAATCACTGGGCTATGATTCCTGCCCGATGGACGGCTTTGACTTCGATGAAGTGGCCAAGCTTATAAAATTACCGCAAGACCATGTCATCGCCATGTTTGTCGCAATCGGAAAAGGCACGCAAGCGGCGTGGCCGAGGCCTGGGCAGCTTTCATTGGAGGATGTCGTTATTTCCGATAGTTTTTAAATCAATAGCGCCTTTTTTTATCGTTATTTCTAACCTTGTGAATGCAAATTTCTGCGCGTGAGGTTTGCCATTTTTTGAGAATCATGGGTGCGTCACCCAACTGTTTTTAATTGGTTTGATTGAGTACTTGCAAGTTTTCCAACAAACTCAGAAACTAGCGTCATGACACCCTCATTTGTTCATTTACACCTGCACACTGAATATTCTATCGCCAATGGCATTGTGCGCATCAAGCCGTTGATGAAAAAAGCGGCTGATTTGGCAATGCCCGCGATTGCGATGACAGATTTGTCGAATCTGTTCGGGATGGTGAAATTTTATCGTGCGGCGTTGCAGGC
>CAZWBV010000281.1:0-3582 GCA_964632225.1 uncultured Gammaproteobacteria bacterium
CCCGCCATGGTGAAGAAAGTTGATACTGCCTTGGTGACATTGTGGGGCGAAACGGTGGGGGCTGTTTCATGGCTGGATGAACAGGCGTATGGCATTTTTGAATACGACCAGAACTTTCTGAAAAAGGGTCTGGACGTGTCACCTTTGCATATGGGCCTGGATGATGCCCGTCAGGGTGATGGCATATTTTCGTTCCCGTCTTTAAACCATGACACCTTTTTGGGGCTGCCGGGCCTGCTGGCGGATGCTTTGCCCGATAAATTTGGTAATAGCATTATTGATGCCTGGTTAGCGCGCAGTGGCCGTGATAGCGTCCGCTTTAGTCCCGTTGAGCGGCTTTGCTATACCGGCAAACGCGCAATGGGTGCGCTAGAGTTTTCACCTGCAGTGGTGGAAAAATACGATATTTCGGTTGCCGTTGACGTGCCCGAACTGGTTATTCTAACGCAACAGATTATGCGTGAACGCAAAACACTTGATGTGAGCCTGGGTGGACCTGACAAGGGCAACGCAGACGCGATATTGGATATCTTGCGGGTGGGTACCTCGGCAGGGGGGGCAAGACCCAAGGCCGTTATTGCGATGGACAATAAGGGTAATGTGATATCAGGTCAGGCACAGGTACCTGAAGGTTATGACTACTGGATATTGAAGTTCGATGGTGTAACTGATTTAGAGCTGGGGGAACCGAAGGGTTATGGTCGTATTGAGTATGCATACTACCTGATGGCCACTGCGGCGCAGATAAACATGACGCAATGCCGGTTATTGGAGGAAAATAGCCGTGCACATTTTATGACAAGACGCTTTGATCGGGTAAATGGCGAAAAGTACCATATGCAGTCCTTATGCGGTATTGCGCATTATGATTTTAATATGGCAGGTGCTTATAGCTATGAACAGGCGTTTGCCGTGATGCGCAAATTACGCTTGAGTAAAGCCGATGCGGTTGAACAATACCGGCGCATGTTGTTCAATATTATCGCACGCGACCAGGACGACCACACCAAGAATATTGCTTTCTTGATGGGGCCAGATGGCAAGTGGACCCTTTCCCCTGCCTATGATGTTGTTTATTCGCATAATCCTGCAGGTAAATGGACCCACCAACATCAGATGAGCGCCAATGGAAAGCGCGATAATTTCAGCCGGGAAGATCTTGTTTATATTGCTGAGTCAATTAGCCTGTCGCGGCCGGAAGAGATCATTAATGACGTCGTGAGTGCGGTGGAAAAATGGCCGGAATATGCAAAGGAGGCCGGTATCAGTAAAAAAATGAGTTTGGATATCGGTAAATACCAACGTACTTACATATAAGTAATCATATGCATATAAATAATCATATGATTATTTGATTTTTGCCTCTTTATACATTACGTGCTTGCGTACCACCGGGTCGAATTTTTTCATTTCTATTTTTTCAGGTTTAGTGCGTTTATTTTTTGTCGTCGTATAAAAATGCCCTGTTCCGGCACTGGAGACGAGTTTAATTTTTTCGCGCATTGCAGATCTCCTTTTAAGGTACTTCTTAGGTTAGGGTACTTTGTTTTAGCTATATCGTTTTAGCTATATTATTTTAGATATAGAGTTAGCCAAGGCTTTTCAAGCGTTTCTTAATATCAACAAGTACCTGGTCAATGCCTAATTTGTCGATAATGCGTATCCCTTTGCTGGACACGCGCAGTTTTACCCAGCGATTCTGGCTTTCCACCCAAAAGCGGCGTTCGTGCAAATTGGGCAAAAATCGCCTACGGGTTCTGTTTTTTGCATGAGAAACATTATTCCCGGACTGTGGCCGTTTGCCTGTTACCTGACAAACTCGAGACATGGTATACCTCCAAAAGCATTAAAAACGGTAAATTTATGGTCTAACTTGCATATTCTTTGTATAGGCGCATGTACAGGCAATATATTATAGCATTCGCCCAATTTGCCCTAGCGCTACTACAACTACCTAGCGCTACTAGAAGCCTGTCTATCAGGCGCACAAAAGAGCCGCATTTATACCAGAAAACAGTCGACTTGTGTAGCGGATTTCGGTTGACACCACCAAATTGAATCGCCCTATCTGTCAAAATTCTCTAATAATGAGCAGATTGCAATGCTTGCATCAGTGTATAATCCTGATCCCCGAATATTGACCTATATAAAACGAAGGAATCATCATGCGACCCAGTGGGCGAAATTTAGACGAATTAAGGGCGGTTCAGATTACACGAAACTACACAAAACATGCCGAGGGGGCTGTTTTAGTTGAGTTTGGGGAAACGAAAGTCATTTGTACCGCGACCGTGGAAGATAAGGTGCCGCGCTTTCTCAAAGGTGCCGGCAAGGGTTGGGTGACTGCCGAGTACGGCATGTTACCTCGGTCCACAGGATCGCGCATGGGAAGGGAGGCCGCAAGAGGAAAACAAGGCGGGCGCACGATGGAAATTCAGCGATTAATTGGCCGTTCATTACGCGCCGCAGTTTCGTTGGAAGCCCTGGGGGAGCATATGATTACGGTTGATTGTGATGTTATTCAAGCCGATGGTGGCACGCGAACCGCCTCTATTACCGGTGCCTATGTTGCGTTAGCGGATGCCGTTGACTATATGGTGCAACAAAAGATGATTTCATCTAATCCGCTGCATGGGCATGTTGCGTCAGTCTCGGTCGGTATTTATAACGGCTCACCCGTACTGGATTTGGATTATGCCGAAGATTCAAATGCAGAAACAGATATGAATGTTGTAATGAATGATGCAAGCGCGTTTATCGAGGTGCAGGGTACGGCCGAGGGACATGCGTTTCGCAAAGATGAATTCAATAGTATGTTGGACTTAGCCGAAAAGGGCATTGGCGAGCTGATAGAAAAGCAACGCCAGGTGTTAGCGTAGGCGATCCTGATTTAAGAAGGGATTACAGGTTGAATGAATGAAAGGTAGCAACAAGATTGTGTTGGCGTCTGGTAACAGGGGAAAGTTGTGTGAATTTAATGCCCTGTTGGACAACTTGGGTTTGCAAGTCTGTCCGCAATCTGATTTTGCGGTCGTGGATGTCGAGGAAACCGGGTTAACTTTTGTTGAAAATGCCATATTAAAAGCGCGAAATGCTTGTAGACACAGTGGTTTGCCTGCGATTGCAGATGATTCAGGCATCGAAGTGGATGCGTTAAAGGGTGCGCCAGGTATTTATTCGGCACGATTTTCCGGTAGCAATGCACCCGACAAAGATAACATTCAAAAATTGTTAAGCGACTTAAGCAGTGTACCGGATGAAGAGCGAACTGCGCGATTTCAGTGTGTTTTGGTTTTTCTAAGGCATGAAAAAGATCCGACGCCTCTTATTTGCCAGGGCACATGGGCCGGTAGTATATTACGTGAGCCCCGGGGTGAAAATGGATTTGGCTACGACCCGATTTTTTATGTACCCACACACCAGTGCTCGTCAGCACAGTTAGATGCAGCCGAAAAGAATCGAATCAGTCATAGAGGACAGGCACTAGCGTGTTTGTTAGCTGGTATAAGCTAACCCTGCTCTCTATTCTCGGACAGGCTCCTAGGAGCCTGTCCGAGAATAGAGAACCTACTGCGGAAAAGC
>CAZWBV010000282.1:0-3577 GCA_964632225.1 uncultured Gammaproteobacteria bacterium
AATAACCACTTGCAAGCATTTTTTTGGAAATACTTTGGAAATACTTTGGAAATAGCGAGTACAGCAACCTGGATGTCCGCACCTTACATTGTTCTAATTAGGACTTTTATCTGATAATATACGCTTATCGGTGAATATTTTCAGAACACACCCTGTGCGGAGCAAAAAATTGAATACCCCCAAGCTAAAACTTATCAGCCACCTACTTTGTCCCTACGTGCAACGTGCGCGGATCATCCTGCAGGAAAAACACATAGCACATGAGCTAGAATTTATTGATTTAGATACGCCACCCGAATGGTTTAATCCTATTTCTCCGCTGGGTAAAGTGCCGGTATTGCTCGTCGATCACGAAGCTATATTCGAGTCTTTAATTATTATTGAATATTTAGACGAAATCTCACCTGGCTCCCTACACCCGGACAACGCATTACTCAAAGCGAAACACCGTTCCTGGATTGAATTTAGTACGGAAATTCTGAATACGATTGGTGCGTTATACAACGCGAAGGATAAAAAAAGCTTTGAGAAAAAGATCGCTTCTTTACAGCAAAAATTTAGCGCCGTTGAATCAGTGCTTTCTGATGGCCCTTATTTCAATCATGCGACATTTTCTATGGTAGACGCAATGTATGGCCCGGTCTTCCGATACTTCGATGTCATCGACAAAATTGATAATTTCAGTATTTTCTCTGCAACACCTAAAGTACGTGCCTGGCGCCAAACGTTACAGCAAAGAACTTCAGTGCAACAAGCGGTGATTGCAGATTACCCTCAACGTTTACTGAATTTTTTTAAACAACGTAATTCTTATTTATCAGAGTTGATTCGACGCCAAAACGGTGCTTAAGGTATGGATATACCCCATTCCATACCCACTATAAGTCGATCACTCGCATCATATTGACCAAACAAACTGTCAGCCTCTCCATAAAATATATCAAAGCCAACCCAGACATTCATACCATCCTGCCATTGGTAATCTATTTTTGGCCGAACCAGGCCATCATTGTCTTCCAGGTTATGGATTAATAGCGTCTCAAACTGCAATGTTTGGTTATAAAATTGCTGCCGGTACAATAATGTAATACTTGTTTGTAACGGGTCTCTGACCAAACCCGGGTCATCATTAACCACATACGACTGGAATAGTTGTAAACTGAGGAATGTATCTTCTATACCTTGCCAATCAAAACCCAATATATAAGTAAACTCATCCGATTTAAGGACGCCATCCTTGTCCGTTATATCGTTGATAGAAAAATAATGGTCAATTGAATACGCAACTTCACCTCTTAACGTCAGACTGTCAAATGCATTGCTGAAGCTGCCGCCAAACAATTGAGTGCGTTTGTATTCTGGTCTAAATGTCACAATCGGAATGGCCATCGATAAGTCAATTTCACGAAAAAACACGGGAACATCGCCATAGTGATATAAATAGTTAAAGGTGACATCCCAGCCATTCAAAAAACTGGAAATTCGCATCGCTACATCCGCATTCTGCAAGGCGCGGCCAGGTGATTGCGGATTCTGCATCACAACAGCGACGCCATCCGGGACAACCGGCGATACCAGCGGAGATGTAAAACTATATTCTGCACCCGCTTCGGCAAACTTGTGATAAGTTTGATCGGCTATAAGTAATAACTGCAGTACCGCTTCTTCAAAGGGAATTTCTGCATTGATCATCCACAAGGGTATACGTGATTCATCAAATTCATCCAAAATAAATTCACGAAAATCCTGTGGATTAACCACGTCCAATACTTTTAATCCATCCGCATTACCCCATACGATTTGTTGTTTGCCAATAGTCAAAAATGTCTCGTCGTATGATGTTTCTAAATAGAATTCGCGCAATTCCGCCTTCGATTGTTTATCTGGATTGATGTTGTCCTGCGCATCAGCACGAAAACGACCTAATACAGTGAGTTGCGAGTCTGGCCCTAAATCGATCTTTGTTTCCGGTTGTATTTCGAATACCAGTTTTTGCGAGTCAGCATTATCCAAATCAAATGCAGCCTCCATTCCTGTGATCACACTTAATTTTACATTCCCTGGCATTGCATCAGCCGTGTAGGCATACAAATTTGGTATGAATGAAAAATTGAATACACTGGTTATTAGCAGAACAATAATTCGTTTGTTCACCTTTGCTCTCCCCACTCATTATTTTCGTATAAATTAAGATGCCCCCTGGCCTCCCTTTAGGGGAGAGAGGTGGGACGAGAACCTACAAGCCACGGCGTAACGTACGTTTTGTAAATAGCGCATCTTTCACCGGTGACTGATAATCCACGTCACTAAACTTAAAAATGGTCTGATGTTTAGTTTTATGATTGACTACTTCCATCCTGTGCGTTGTCCAAATACCTTGGACCTGACGGATATCTGTTGAATGTATTGTTTTAAGTGAGTTACCACGAATGTCCCAGAACTCAGCCTTGCGTACCATCCAGATATCAGCATCTACCCATTGAACCACTTTGCTGTAACCCAACTCTTTGGCCGTTTCTTCATTTACAGGCGTAGACTCGACAACAAAAACACGACGCCCATCGATTTTGTCCTCACGCAATGTTTTGCGATTGTAATCTTCGATTGTGACCTTGGTTTCTTTCTTAATATCTTCATAAGTAAAATCAGTACCTAGAAAGTAGTCGCCACGGTCTGAGGCTGAAATACGCCGTACTTTACGCATCGCAGGAAGATATAACCACTGATCATCATCTTTTTCCACTTGTGGATAATCGAAGGTAAGGAACGCTGTTTCTTTCACATTCTTTGGTGCCAGATAAAATATTACCGTACGTTTTTCTTCACCGCTCTCGCCAGTAAAGTACTTACGAAAACCGCGGGTTTCACGCACGCGCTTTTTGCCGCGGCGATCAATCATTTCCATTGTTAAGTTACGGGAAACAGCTCGACCTTCATCCCTAGCATTAATGTGCTCAGCGATTTTCAGGCCCGCGGGTAAACCATTGCCTTCTGCATTCACTGTCGAAACTGAAGGGATTGCTAATAAAGCAGTGCTTATGCTAACGAGAATAATTTTTTTAAATTTTACATACATGGCGTTGATCTCCTATTAAAGTTATTTAATTGAAATATTTATAATCAGTAATTAGTCAACTTCCTTTATAATTGCATTTTTCATTACTGTTACTTTTTCCTTAGGGAACAAAAACGCAGGTCTAAGCGCTTTCACTAATGCTGGTAAAACAGTCATACTGGCAAGAAAAGCCACTGACACGCCCACTGCGACCAAAAAACCAAACTTTATAAGTGGCACAACTTCACTGGTCACTAGCACACCAAACCCCAACACCAGCGCAGCAAAATTAAAAAACAGCGCCCGTCCGGTCGTCGAGTACAAAATGCCAATGGCTTCATCAAAAGTACGTCTTTCATCGCGCAACAATATCTGTAACCGCTCAACCGTATGAATGGCAAAGTCGACACCGAGACCAATCGCTATCGCGGCAAACATGGAAGTACCTACAGCAAGCCAGATACCGCTTATACCCATCACGGCGTATATAAGTAACACCGACATCGCAACCGGGATAATAGT
>CAZWBV010000283.1:0-3563 GCA_964632225.1 uncultured Gammaproteobacteria bacterium
GATTCCTTAATAACTAATATAATCACTAATACCAAAAACACACCGACTACGAGGACTGCCTACAAGGATTGCTTAAAGGAGGTTCGCTGTTTTTTTGTTGTGTTGTGCGATGGCCCACTGGACATGCTCGACAACCAATTTCGAGCGGTCGTTAATTCTTTGATTCAATGCGTAAATAATAGCGTCTGATGTGCGGGCATTGCCAAGTGCGACGGCGATATTGCGTAACCAGCGCTCATAGCCAATACGGCGTATGGGTGAGCCTGCTGTTTTTGATAAAAAATCTAATTCTGACCAGGAAAATAACTCGATTAGTTTAGGTGAATCCAGATTGTGTCTCGGTAAAAAATCGTTTTCAGCTGTTGGTTGCGCAAAACGGTTCCAGGGACACACCAGTTGGCAGTCATCACAACCATAAATACGATTTCCCATATTGGATCGCAGCGTTTCCGGAATAGAACCGTGTAACTCAATAGTCAGATAAGAAATACAACGACGGGCATCAACCTGGTAAGGCGCGACAATTGCGTTAGTCGGGCAAATATCAATACAGGCTGTGCAGCTTCCACAATGGTTTTGTGCCGGTTTATCGATAGGCAGCGGTAGATCGGTATATATTTCGCCGAGAAAAAACCAAGAACCATGTTGCTTTTGTATTAGATTGGAATGTTTACCTATCCAGCCCAACCCGGCCTTTTCCCCGATGGCTTTTTCCAACACGGGTGCGCTATCGGTAAAAACACGGTACATATAGTTGCCAGTCAATTGCTCTATCCGGGTAGCGAGCTTCTTTAAGCGGTGGCGTAATACTTTATGATAATCACGGCCAAGCGCATAACGGGCAATGTAGCCTATGTCGTCATTTTCCAGTAATTTTTGTGGGTCGGTGGTCGATTCCGGCAAATAATCCATGCGCGCTGAAATGATAGAAATTGTGTCAGGGATTAATTCATTGGGTCTGCTTCTTTTCGTGCCATGCCGTGCCATGTAATCCATCTGACCATGGTATTTTGCTTTTAACCAATGCATTAGATGTTTTTCTGCGTCAGCTAACTGAGTATTCGTGATGCCTACCTGCTGAAAACCTAACTCAATGCCAAAATCTTTAATGTTTTTGGCGAGCGCACTGAAATCGAGATTTTTTTTGTCGGCGCTATTAAATTCTTGAGAATGACTTCCTATTTCCTGCATACCCGCTATGATACCTCCGATGACGGCGTTACCCCAAAATTTATATCGAGCGGCACAAGTTAAAAAACTTGATCAGTTTGCAATAGAAAACCACAATATTCCTGGTGCCACATTGATGGAACGCGCCGGTCAGGCTGCATTTGATTTGCTGCAACAGCGCTGGCCAAAGGCGGCGCGCATCGCGGTGCTTTGCGGTGTGGGCAACAATGCGGGCGATGGTTTTGTCGTCGCAAGACTGGCTAAAAATGCGGGAATCGACGTCGCTGTCTTTCAGGTAGGAGATGAAATTAACATTTCCGGCGATGCGCTTAGCGCAAATAAGATGTTGTCGGAAGCCGGTGTGACGGTGAATCCATATAAGCACAGTGGATTGAATAACTGGGACGTGATCGTGGACGGTTTGTTCGGCACGGGATTATCAAGAGAGGTAACCGGCATTTGGCGTTCAGCTATCGAGGCGATGAATCGCAGTAGTCAACCGGTCTTATCACTGGATATTCCCTCGGGTCTGCAAGCCGATACCGGGCATGCGTTGGGCATCGCAGTAAAAGCGACGGCGACGATCACCTTTATTGGCTTAAAACAGGGCATGTTAACGGGGGCAGGGCCTTTTTATTGTGGCGAATTACAATTCAATGATTTAGCGGTCCCCAAAGACGTTTATAGCGATGTTGCCCCTGCTGCGCGTCGACTGGATATGCAGTTTGCGTCCAAACGACTCGCCAAGCGTTCACGCACCGCTCACAAGGGTCATTTTGGACATGTTCTAATTATCGGCGGAAATACCGGTATGTCTGGCGCGGCAAAACTGGCTGGCGAAGCGGCTGCACGTGTCGGTGCGGGTTTAGTCAGCATTGCAACACGAAAATTACACGCTGCTTTTTTGAATATGGCGCGACCGGAACTGATGGTGCATGGGGTCGAGGTTGCCAGCGAAATCAAGCCCTTGTTAGATAAAGCGACGGTTGTTGGCATTGGGCCAGGCTTAGGTCAAAGTGAATGGGCGCAGGAGTTGCTGGCGTGTGTTCTAGAAACTGAGTTACCCGTGGTGATGGATGCTGATGCGCTTAATTTAATTTCCAAAGAGCCCGTCAGTCGAAAAAATTGGATTTTAGCACCGCATCCTGGTGAGGCTGCGAGACTCATCAATAGCAGCGTGGAAAAAATCGAAGCGGATCGGTTCTCTTCTATTCTGGAGATTCAGCAGCGTTTTGGTGGTGTTGTTGTATTAAAGGGTAAGGGAAGCCTGGTCGCAGCCGATGATTTTTCAATTGATGTTTGCTCGGCTGGTAATCCCGGTATGGCCAGCGGCGGTATGGGCGACGTGCTGACAGGCATTATTTGCGGGCTATTAGCGCAACGTTTAAGTATGACTGACGCCGCAAAAGTGGGTGTGTGTATTCATTCTGAAGCCGCTGATCAGGCATCATGTGATGGGGAAAGAGGCATGCTAGCCAGCGATTTGATGGGCCCTTTACGCCAACTTGTTAACGTAACAAGTTAGTCACTGCTCGTTCCTGTTAATACAAATGTATTTAAAAGATGAATCGGCGACTGTTCTGGTTGCAGCACAATTAGCCAAACAACTAACGAAATCGACACGACAATCGAATTTTACTTTTTATTTAAAAGGTGACCTGGGTGCCGGTAAGACCTCTTTTGCCAGAGGATTCCTGCGAGGACTTGGTTATCCGGGACGGGTAAAAAGTCCAACATTTACCGTCGTTGAACCTTATGAGCTAAATCAAATAATCGTTTATCACCTTGATTTATACCGCCTGGCGTACCCGGAAGAACTTGAGTATCTGGGATTGCGTGACTTTCTTGAGAGTAACGTTATTTTACTGATCGAATGGCCTGAACGGGGTGGTGGATACTTGCCCAGTGCTGATATTGAAATTCAATTACAGCATTGCCAGGATCCGCAGCAAACTGGCCGACAATTGTCCGTCGATGCGGTCAGTGAGATTGGTCGCACGGTTTTAACCGGTCAATGGAGCGGGTAGGACCCAATGCCAGTAAGTAAAGCGTTAAGGCATTCATTACAAAGCACTTTGTAATACGCAGGAAAGTGAATGTCATTCTTGTGTTTGATATTTAGGCTTAATTAGGCTGTAGACTGTAGTCCGGCCAATGATTTTACTGTGTGGTGAAATCACCTGAAAACATTAATGACACACCTGTACCGTCTGCTTTATTGAGCCACGCTACGCCATCAGCCGCGTAGTTACCAGTTGGAAGATTTTTGCTGGCTGTTTTTTCTATCATTCCGACCGGGACCTGACCATAAGTTATTTGTGTAACTGATTGACTTTTTTCGTCACCTTCAATCCACCACATTACGCAATTAGTGCAATTACCACTCTTTCTGA
>CAZWBV010000284.1:0-3544 GCA_964632225.1 uncultured Gammaproteobacteria bacterium
AAACAGATTTTGGATTCAGAATTACATGAAATATTGCCTATACTTACGCCGCTACCCGCACTGTCTGGAGACTCACGTGAAATAAGTCACGACGCTGATCTAAAAATGAAAACGCAAGGTGAGGTATTAGCTCCCGTAAATTACATTGAAAGCAATTGTAACGCTGCAATATTTATTGATTGTCAAGAGGGGAAAGGAAAAATACAGAAGAGTATTCTTTACCAATAACGTTAACCGTTAATCTGTGTTGTATCTTTATCTACGCTCAAGCTGAATTCTTTGATTACTTGCCGCCGTAGGTGTATTCGCCGTATTCATCCAGGTAACAGCGCTGGCACTTCCTTGGCGAGCGCATTTCTTTCTATAGCTGCTTCACCTGTTAACGCAAATCCTCTGATATTGCGGTTTTCGTCGATGAATAATGATTTTGTTCCATTTGTTAATGTTGTTGATTCCCATTGACCATGCAAATTTGCTGGTGGTGGGAGGACAACGACAGTGTGAGCAGGGGTTTTAACCACAATCGGCATTGCTGGGTAGGTCACTTTTGTTTGTTGCTTTGCCAATGTTTTAGCCAGTGCTCGTGCTGAGTGCATTAACGGCATTACGTAAGGCAGCACAAGGCCGCTTACTTCTGCGCAATCGCCTAGCGCATAAATATTTGAAAAATTTGTTCTTAAGTACTGATCTACAATGATACCTCTGTTTGACTCGATCCCACATGCTTTTGTCAGTGCAGTGTGTGGGCGCAAACCCACTGCCGAGAGTACTAAATCTATGTTATTTATAACGAAGTTATTATTAATGGATGAGTCGCCATTTGATTCTGTTGTGGCGTTTATATCAGGGTCAACGGCCGTTAGCGACAATGCAAATTTACTGCCATCACCGTTAATCGCGCTAACCGATTTTTGTAAATGCCATTCGATACCGATATTCTCAAGTGCATTCTGCAGTGTGTTCGATGCGAGATCAGGTAACAGGGCTTGCAAAGGGCGCTTGCTGAGTTCGATGACGTGTACTTCCAGTCCCGCCGATTGCAGGTCATTTGCAAACTCACAACCAATTAATCCGGCACCAATAATTGCGATTTTTTTTATGCCGTCTATGCGTTTACGAAACACAGCATAATCAGCCAAGTTATTAACAGAAACTGTTTCATCTGCTGCGTTGCCAGCAATAGGCAATTGTAGTGGTTCGGCGCCCAGGGCTAATACTAAATTAGAATATTGTAATGTTTGCTGTTTTTTTTCTGGATTCCCAATGCAAATCGTATTTTGTTGTGGGTCTATTGCGGTGACATATGTGTTTGTAAGAATACGCGCGTTAAGCTGGTCTGCCATTTTTCCTGCGTCGGATGTGGCGATATGGTGTGCTGCCATTCCTTTTGCCAATGCGTTTGACAACATCGGTTTGGAATAAACACTGCCATCATTTGCGGTGAGTATCGTAATGAGTGTTTGTTTATCGAGTTTGCGAAATTCTCTTGCGAGAGTGTAACCTGCTAGCCCAGTGCCTACTATAATGGTTGGTTTTTTTGACATTTATAATAAATATTCACAGGGGGTGTATAATAAAATAAAATAGAAGTCATAGTTTGTAAGTTAACTGTATGTTACCGGCGTTATATTCGGGTCGTTACTGTAAGCAAAATAGACGGATTTATGTCGGTGTACTAGAGATATCGCACCGATATATATGGGTTTAGGCGCACTATTTTTTACGGTTACGCCATATCAGTTATTTCCACCATATCAAAATCGCTTTTGCTCACGCCGCAGTCTGGACAGACCCAATCGTCAGGAATGTCATTCCACTTAGTGCCAGCCACAATGCCCTCGTCTGGTAGGCCTTCGGCTTCTTCGTAAATAAATCCACAGACCAAACACTGCCACTTTTTCATGCTGTAAACTCTCTGGTAAATTGCGCGAAACGCGAGTTAATTGAATTGGTTAAGGTAGCTTAGCGTGCCCTGATAAGCAACTCATCAATTTACTTTCGACGCTATCTTTCTATCTTCATAGCGCGGTAAAAGAAATGATCCTTATGTTATTGATAGCGCTGATGTTTCTTTAGTTGCCGATACCTACAAGATTTTAAAAAACCTGAAATTTTAACTGTTTTAGCTTGCTATTTTTGCTAAATAGCGTTAAATTTGCGGCACAATTAAAATTAAAAAAACTTTTATAATTAAGTTATATTGTAAAAGAAAAGTTGGTTATTAAAATTCTCTATAAAAAAAGTAAAATTTTATACTCCGTAGAGCTTTTTTATGTATTTTTTATAAAGTGTTTATAAAAATTTCAAAAAAAAACGATATAAAATCCTGTAAAAAAACTAGCATATGAAAAATGAAATGACAGTCTCGAAAGAGACGACGCTGATTGGTGAATTACGCAGCAGTTGTAAAATCACATTAGAGGGGCGGATAGAGGGAAGTGGCATTATCAATAATACGCTATTCATTTCCTCTGGCGCTGTTTGGGTAGGGAACATAATTGCAGATACCGTCATCATAGACGGTGCGGTGAAGGGTAATATTGTCGCCAAACAAAAGCTTTTATTGTTATCTAATGCAAAGGTGTTTGGATCTTTATACAGTAAAAACATTCATGTGGACAAGGGTGCGGCCGTTACCGGAAAAATACAAATGAATTCACCTGCGCCATTGGGTCTAATCAATGATCCAACAAGCTATGCATTAAATGCAACTGCGTTGGAACCCCCTGTGCTAGATACTGGCGTGTTGGAGGCGGAGACCACAACGTTATTAGAAGAAACGTTATTAGAAGATGAGTTAGAAAATGAGGTGTTGGAAAGAAAACCCGTTTCAGATTCTCGTAAACTTGCCTATCCTGCTGAGGTTGGTGTTGCGTAAGCTAAAAAATTCTCTGATTATAAGTTGTAACCACACGTTCTTTTTGCAAGTGATTGATGAGTTACCAGGTTCAGCCAGGTAATAGCGTGTGTCCCATATGTTTTTTCCTGGCTTTAGTTATTTTCTGGTCAATGTAACCTTTTTGTCGCTGAATTTTATGATGTCCTGTCGTTTTGCAAAAAAAGTAAAAAAGGTTTAAATTGTTAAGCCGAATTTAATACAATCTGAATACCATGGCGGCGCGCTTCGTTACCGTTATATGCTGGTTGTCGGGCAATGTTTTTTATGGCTAATATAATAAAATTGTTTATACTGCTTTCGTATATTTCGGGTGTTTGAGATGTACTTACATAACATGGAGGTTTAATAAATGGGATCAATAAGAGATTTCGTATCTCGAAACTCTATTTTTCTAAAGGTGGTTGGCGCAATTTTACTTACTGTGCAAATGCTGACTACACCGTTCACATTTGATCTTATCTGGCTGATGATGAGCCTGCTGGTTTCTTTTAGTGCTTTCCTGTTTTACATTTTGACTGTTGTGACATTTCAAAATATTAATGGTGTCGAAAGCTATAACGAGCAAGAGCAATTCATAAAAAGCAAACGCACCTGGGATGCTCGCTTAGTGGGTGCAGAGGATGGAGTTTTTCTACTGCCACTTTT
>CAZWBV010000285.1:0-3478 GCA_964632225.1 uncultured Gammaproteobacteria bacterium
GGTCGACGGCCTCACTGGCCGTTGTAAGGGCCTGATCAGCAAATCCAGTTAACCATAACAGACAGGCCAGATTGGACAAGCCAGCGACTCTGGGGTTTTGGGTGGTGTCACAATTTTCGTGGTTGAAGGGGCCATGTTCTTTTGACAAGCCTTGTAGTAAATATGGTTTTGCGTCACGTAGTTCACCTTTCCAAAATAATGTTGCGCCGATCATTCGCTTGGTTTCGATTGCCCACTCTGGATGTTGCTTAACGCCGGGGAACTTATCCATTCGTTCTGCTATCTCAGCGGCCGTGGTTAAATCGGCACGGACGACGGAGTACTCCCACAGTCCGTGCAAAATGGGTAAACTGAGATCGGAATTGCTAATTTCCTTACTGATTTCATAAGCGCGACTAAAACACGTTTGTACAGCAGAATCGCCATACCCTCGAATCATAACATAGGCTTTTGCGAGCTTTGCTTGAACTGTGAGTTCGTGACTGAGTTTTTGCGGTTTTGGGATGTTGAGTTTTTCTATACAGCGTAGCCCATTGCTTAAATGTATGATCGCATCGACCAATGCGGAGCGCTTCAACGCGGTATCGCCTGCGATGATCCAGTATTTGATAGCCGTTACATGGTCACCCCCGTTTGCATAATGATGGGCGATTAATTCCGGGTTTTCACTAACGATATTTGGAAAATTTTTGGTGAGAATTTCCGCAATTTGCCGGTGGTACTTATGTCGAGTTTTGAATAGCAGTGATTGATACGCGGCTTCGTGAACCAAGGCGTGCCGAAACATATAAGAGGCGTGAGGGGGTAGGCCTCTACGGTATAGAAATTCCGAGCACACTAAAATTGACAAATGATCCATCAATGATTCGGACGAGGAGCTACCTTGTTTTTTTAACACCGCCTGCAATACTTCGTGACGAAATTCGCGGCCGACGATAGCACTTATTTGAGCTAACTCTTTTTCCGGTCCCAACTCATCCAGTCTTGCCATTAAAGAATCCTGAAGTGTTGCGGGTATTTCCAACGGGACGATCGAATTTTTTAATTTGTAGCGATCGCCGTCTAGCGTGAGTACATTGGACTTCAAAACCATTTGCGTTAACTCTTCTACAAAGAAGGGGATACCATCGGTTTTGTCTATAATCTGCTGGTATAGCTCCATCGGTAATTTTTTATTATCGGTAATCCAGTCAATCATTTTCCCGGATTGCCTGCGCGTTAATTTATTGATGGAAATTTGTGTAACATGTGATCGAGTTTGCCAAGGAGGCTGAAATTCAAGCCTACACGTCAGTAAAAGGAAAATTTTACTGGTAGGCACTTGATCGATAATCAAGCTGAACAATTCTAATGTGGTTGGATCAATCCAATGTAAATCCTCCGCGATCAAAACTAATGTGCTGTTTGCCGATAAATTATTAGTCAGAGATAAAAGGATATCCAGAGTTTGCGTTTTTTTCTGTTGTGGCAACGCTTTGCTAGGTGTGTACTGAGTCGATTCTAAGGGTATTGCCAATAATTCGGCAATGAGTGGCACAGATTCCTGCATTGGAATATCCAGTGACGACAACACCGATTCAATGACCTCAAGTTGTTGTTCCCACTTAGATAATTTATCCAGTTCCCAAATTTGGCGCAATACATTTATTATGCAGTGCAAGTAGCTGTTTTGAAATTGCTGTGCGCCCCAACATTCGAGTAATTGATGCGGAATATTCGATATGTGTTCCCGTACGTATTGCGTTAATCTTGATTTTCCAATACCGGCTTCGCCATTCAGCAATACTGCCTGTCCGGTCCCAGAAATGGCTTGATCAAGCCTGTCTCTAAGTAACGACGATTCTTGTTCTCGACCAATGAGGGGAATCATGTTGTGGTTTTCACGGATTGCCAGCCAGGGGCTTATATGCAGAGATTTGTAGGCCTGATAGACGTTAATGGGATTAGAAAAACCTTTAAATTGCTGTTTGCCTAATTTTTTACATTTGAAAAGATGCTGAATAAGTTGATAGGTATTTTCACTGATAATGACAGAGTTGGGTTTAGCATAATCTTGAATACGGGCAGCAATATTGGGGGTTGTGCCGAGTGCAAGGCTATTTTGCGTACTGCCGGTTAAGTCACCGATTACGACGAGGCCAGTGTGTATGCCGACGCGAACATTAAGTTCGATCTTGTGGTCGCGGTACAGTTGTTGATTTAAGACTTGCACATTTTCAACTAATTCAATTCCTGCTTGCACGCTGCGTTGAGCATCGTCTTCATTGGCTTTGGGATAACCGAAATAAGCAAGAATGCCATCACCGAGATACTGCGCGGTATGCCCGCTGTATTTTTTAACAACGGTGTCGCTGACAGCGCGGTACTTCTGCATTATTTCCCGTAATTCTTCCGGGTCGATAGATTCTGACAACACAGTGGAACCGATAACATCACAAAACAGCACAGACAAGTGCCTACGTTCGGCAAAATCACTAGAATGTGTTTGCACAGCGCCAGATTTTTCAACGGGAGAAGAAGCATTGACGTTGTTGTTGTGGGCTAAATCTGTTGCGCAGTGACCACAAAACGAAAAATTTGCAGGGTTTTCAAATTGGCATTGCTCACAGACACGCATCAACGCAGTCGCACATTGACCACAATAGTTCATCCCAGTGGGATTACTAAATCCGCAGTTCTTACATTGCATGATGGTCATTTCGGTGTGTCACGATACGTTAAATGAGTTAATAATAAAAAATGAGATTCAGTCTTGTAATTAAGCATAGATTATACCCGGTATTTGAGTTGTTCATTGTAAGGTTTTTCATTTTCCACGGCATTTTCCACAAGAAGGACCAGAACAGGAATTAGGGCCGGATATCAAAAAATAGTTGTTTCAATTTCAAAAAGCAAAATTTACGTTGCCAACTGAATTTGGGCGTATTTCCGCCTACCTTATGTTAAGTTTCTCGATTCTTCTCGATCAATTTGCGGTTCCGTAATGGAATTCGCTTGGCCAGCGGAAATTTGACGGGATCGGCTTTTGAATGGTACCCACTCATAGTATACCTCTACTTTGTAGTGTCAGATATTAGGGGTTGCACGAAATAGTTATTTGAAAGGCTGCATGTACTGTTACGGAATTGTCCGCGCACACTAACTATAAACCAATAATAACAATAAACATGTGAAGTTTTTTACATTCAGTATGTTAAAAATTCACGTTTAGAAGGAAAGGGTGGTCGAATACAAAAAATAGCAGGAAGGCTAACGTATAACAGCGACCTTGAATAAACTGTGTTTTCGTACAAAAGCTATACACGGTGTTAATATAATGTCTTGATTATTATACGAGCAACCTGGCCCCCAGCTTTTGGACACCTAAAAAAACTCAAAAGTGCCGGAGGTGAATAGTGGCGCGGGCTTCCGCTAAAAAGGGCCACCTGTTGGGTTCAAAATCTACCTTTAACCTGATGGGATACGCAGTAATATGACT
>CAZWBV010000286.1:0-3446 GCA_964632225.1 uncultured Gammaproteobacteria bacterium
TCGAAGAAGGCTGGCTGGATATAACCCACAATGGTAGAAGCCAGAAATTTCTTTACCCCCGCGCAGCAGGCTCCCTGTACCACACAACCAAGGTTTTAGATACCGACCTATTGTGGTTTTATGTCCGAACATGGGGACTTAAAGTAACGGATCTCATGCAGGGACCTGTTTATGGCATGTTCACTGAAGAGTCATCCCTCGACCCACGTTTACTACCCTTTTTCAATTACGACGAAATGTTTGGAACTGTTATCAACAGATTTGTACTTCAGGCTGTTGCAGGCTACCCATTAACTGTTTATGGAAAAGGCGGACAAACACGAGGATACCTGAACATAATTGATACTCTACAATGCGTGCAATTGGCATTAATGAATCCTGCCGACAATGGCGAGCTACGAATAATGAATCAATTTACTGAAACCTTTTCAGTAAATGAACTAGCCGAGATGGTAAAAAGCTCGGCCAGAAATATTGGAATTAGCGTAAAAATAAAATCAGTCGATAACCCACGAAAAGAACTGGAAGAACATTACTACAATCCAACACATTCTGCATTTCAGGAGTTGGGCTTAAAACCAACCTTGCTAAATAATACAGTACTTGAGGAAATGATGGGAAAAATCATTGAACATAAAGAAGATATAAAAACATCCATTATATTCGGGAAACATGCAAAATGGTGCTAAATATGCGTTACGAATACCAGTACACTTCTGAATTTCAACGTTCGTGGCGAAGCAGAAGGTTTCAGGACGAACGGCAATTCCTAAAGTGTACTGGTATTTGGAACAGCTATTTAGTGTCGCTTTCGTGACTGCAATAAAAAACAATGAATATTTATTTTTATTTGCTATTTTTTTATGTTCTATGGCGACATATCTATTCCGTTAACTAATTTTTAATCAATCTTTCCTGACTGTTAGCACTCATTACAAGGTGACATAGTGAACCGTAGCATATCACTTATATTACTTATAATACTTATAATACTTATAATACTTATAATACCCCCTGTGTATGGAGTTAATAATGGTATATCGGTTGGCCTAAAAACGCAGATATGGCCATTTATGTGGAAAACTGGTCATTACGTATACCGTAAAAATAAAATCATTACCAGTGAGCTGCGAAAATCGAGAATTGCAGTTTCAAATTTGAATAAATACGCAGACCTAAACGCAAAGTGGAATATTGTTCGCGTATTTCAGGAAAAAGATAAGAACTTTAATTATACTCAATTGAAGAAAATAGTAAACGAACATAAGAAGAGAGGGATCAAAGTTGTATTCCGTGTTCTTGAGCGACCAGAAGTCTATGATAATTTGTCTGATAAGTCTAGCAAAAATTATGGATACAACAAGAAATACTATACATGGGTACATCATCTTGCTGAAACATTCAAAAATGATGTTAAATATTTTTTGATAAGCAATGAAGCAGAATCTGACCACGCACATAATTATTACTGGATGAAAAAGAAAAAACGCAGCCTATTCGTCACATATAATCAATATAGGAAAGTTTTAGTAACCGCATATGATGCGATAAAGAATGTAAACCCAAATCTTCAAGTGGTCGATTACGGTGCATCTAGTTTTACTTTGGGTCTTGCTGTAGCGCATTCAATAATGAAGAACAAGGGAATAAATGCTGCACTGAAATTTTGGAATGACTTCTATGTCGGGCACGGCTCTCCATTGTGGGGAAAACTCAAGTTCTATCACATGATAAATAAAACCGAAATCCTGAGAAGGATTTATTTTCTCAAAGAGTCGTTAAAAAACCCTGGACCAAGTGACTATTTTCAACTTCATCACTACAGAAGTTGGCGCACCTTGAACATAATTTTGAATTGGTTGCAGAATGAGATGACACGTTATAATACTGAAAGACCACTTTTTGCGGCTGAGATAGGATATTTATGGCCAATTAAGGATGGTTTTCGGAATAGCAACCAGAAGACAAAAAGTCTAGATGTAGAGAGATATGATGAGCAAACTCATGCCGAATATATTGTAAAGGACTTTACTATATTATTCGGCTCTGGGGTTAAGATGGCATTATATTGGTTCATGCAATCCAGCCATGATTTTGGGGCAGTAGCGCGTCTATATATGGCCCCTGATAAATTATATGATTTAAAACCGACCAAAGCTGCTTTAGCGTATAAAGTATTGGCTGGTAACTTAAACGGATTATATGTAGATCATACTCGAAAGAATTTAGGAAGTGGTATTTGGGAGTATAGCTTCACAGGCGATCGTTCTATTTCAGTTGTTTGGGCTGATAGCAGCAGTGTGACGATAAGTTTTAATCAGCTAGATTTACCGGAAATGATAAATGATATATATGGTAATGTGATTCAATGTTGTGAAGCTGGGAAATTGATTATTGAAAAATCTCCTGTCTACATTCACTGGAGAAATAAATATAGTATTTCGACTGTACATTAACGTGCAAATAATTCAACGGTATATAAATAATGCAACAGCGATTACGTCGAAAGTTACGAAGTATAATTGGAAGATATAAATGTAGGTGTCAACCGAATCCTTTACAAGACTACGGTAAGAACGTTGTAACTTTATTTCACGATTTTGAGGGTGGTTATTCTGGCAATGGTCGTCAAGAACCGTGTTTAAATGCTGTCGAACATATTTTGGCTGCAGAAGAAAAATTCGGTATAAAAGGTACATACAATACTGTTGCAAAATTTGCTTATGATATCCCAGAGTTAATGAAACGTATTACGAAAGGGGGACACGAAATTGCGAGTCATTCGTTTGATCACCGCCTTCTTGTTGGTGTTGACATTAAACAGAAAGCCAATAATATCTTACAAACGAAAATCTCATTTCAGGATATGGGTATTCAGATTATCGGACACCGAAGTCCTCAGTCGCTATGGAATTATGAGCTTATGGGTATTCTTTTGCAGCATAATTTTCTCTGGAGCGCAGAGAATGGGAATGAACCTTATCCATATATATGTGCACGTAATGCCGAACAAAATTTGTGGCGATTTCCTGTTCGAGCCGATGACTGGAATTATATAGAAAATGATTTCACCCCTGATCAGATGCTTGAATTTTGGAAGAATATTGTTTCAGAAGGGTGCCAACGAAGGCAATTCACTGCTATCGGAATCCATCCATGGGTACAGGATAATCCTGGTCGCCTGAAAGTTTTTAAACAATTTTTAGCCTGGTTGTCTTCAAGAAATGATGTCGAGACACTTACATTTGGACAAGCACTTGAATTGATTAAAAAGCAATTGTAATCAACCTAAAGAACAGGAGGAAATGTTTATCTTGGGTCACATAAAATGTGTGTTCCACAGAAGTAACATCTGGTTAGGCGAATTGATTCTAAGGATGTTAGTTTAAATCTGAGTTATCCCCACGAATTTTTCAGATAACCCAATGAAATTAAAGAAATAGATA
>CAZWBV010000287.1:0-3443 GCA_964632225.1 uncultured Gammaproteobacteria bacterium
CCGTCCATGGCTTTCACGGCATAAGCACATCCTTGTGCAAAGCCGTTCTCGCCCATCCATGGGCTCCCACGGCATAAGCACATCCTTGTGCAAAAAAAAAGCCGCCTTGGGGGAGGGCGGCTTAAGTTGGGTGTAGGGGTATTACTGAAGGGGTTAAGTAAACTATATCGGGATCTTAATATAATTGGAAATACTTAGTATCTATATTGTTATTTTATTATTGTATAAAGAATTGGACTGCCTCGATTTCTGTGTGGCGAAACATCTCTTCGCAGGCGCGTGCAAAAGGCCTTTCTTGACCGTCCAAAGGCGACTCCGCAGCAGGAGATGCTATTCCCGGCAAAAAAAACCGCCGGTTAAGGCGGTTGGATGAGTAGGGTCTTACTTAAGGGGGTGAATATACAATACCCAATATTTATTATTCTGTAAAATACTATAAATCAATATTATAATATAATTTTAGTATATAAAACAGCCCGCAAAAAACGCCTTTTAGCCGACATAAAGTAAGAGATATCACGCATAATAATAAATACTGTTAAAAACGACCAAGGTGGATTATGAGGACTATCCGTTCTGTTTGTGTCATTCTGGCGGCAACCGTTATTTTTATTGGTTGTGGTAGTTTACCTGAGCGCACCGCAGGGCCTGCAAAGGCCAAGCTGGTTGCCGGCAAGAATTATAATAAAAATCTAGGTAAGGCAGCGGCGAGAATTGCTGGAAACGTGATAGGTACACCGTATCGTTACGGCGGTTCTACGCTTAAAGGGTTTGATTGCAGTGGTTTGGTTTTTTATTCCTATAAAAAGGCAGGGATGAATGTACCGCGCACTGCGTTGTCGCTTTATAACAAGACAAAGCGTATTAAAAAATCGAATTTATACCTGGGTGATTTGGTGTTTTTTAAATTGACAGGCAGTAAAACCTCGCATGTGGGTATTTATGCGGGCGGTGATCGTTTTATTCATGCTCCCTCTTCTGGTAAAAAAGTCATGGTCTCTAAACTGGGCGATCCTTATTGGCGTAAGCGCTATGTAGGCGGCGGTCGGTTTTAACAAATCCCGCTTGCAACACGAGCTTGAGTCCAAAAACCTAAATATTTCTAAGAACTTGCCGTTAGTTTCATAAGAATCCCTTTAAAGGAATTGTTATGCGAAGGCTCTATATAAAAGGGCCCTGTTTGGCAAGTGGCTTGTTATTTTTCTTCTTGATTGCGATTGCCAATGGTCCGGTTTTTAGCGCAGATTCTCCTGCAGAATCGAAGGCAGACTTGCGTGTACTGATTGATGTTTCCGGAAGCATGAAGCGAACAGACCCCGATAATCTACGTGCGGCTGCGTTACGCTTGCTGGTGGGTATATTGCCTGAAACAGCAACCTCCGGTATTTGGACCTTTGGACGGTTTGTAAACATGGCCGTGCCGCTTGGCAGTGTTAATTCATCCTGGCGCGCAAAGGCACGCAAGGAAGCCGATAATATTCATTCGTTGGGTTTGTTTACCAATATTGAAGAGGCATTACGTTTATCCACCGTTGATTGGAACAAACCCGATTCAAAAGTTAAACGCACTGTTATTCTTCTTAGCGATGGTATGGTGGATGTTTCGAAAGATAATGCACTTAATCAATTATCCCGAGAGCGAATCATAACCCGTATTTTACCGCGTTTAAAAAATGCAGATGTCACTGTCCATACCGTTGCCTTGTCGTCAGAAGCCGATCATGAGCTAATGAAAACGCTTTCTATTTCAACAGATGGCGGGTATGAAAAAGTGGAAGATGCGAACAATTTACAACGTGTCTTTTTACGCTTATTTGAAAAATCATCAGCAACCGATACACTGCCTTTAACTGATAATGTCTTTGAAGTAGACAACAGTATTGAAGACATGACATTACTTGTTTTTCGCGCAGATAAAGATAAGGCAACGCGTATATTAATGCCGGGCGGCAAATCGTTTGGCATAGACGAGAGCCCGAAGAATGTAAAGTGGCACCATGAAAAAGGTTTTGATCTTATCACCATTAATGATCCGGAAGAGGGTGTCTGGAGAATGAATTCGAAAATTGACCTAGACAATCGGGTTATGGTGGTGACAAATTTAAAACTGTCGACAAGGAAACTGGAAAATCACATATTACAAGGTGAAGACATTTTTCTCAGTGCTAAATTAATTCAAGAGAATGAAATTATTGATGAAAAAAAATTACTTCAGCATATCGATTTCAGTTACCGGCATACACCGCCATCCGTATCCGATGGATCTGTCGATGAGCTTCAACTCGAACCATTAGTGGATGATGGGGAGAATGTTGATCAACAAGCAAGTGACGGTAAATACACTGCCAAGCTAAAAAATATGTTCAAAGGCAAGCATCAAATATCGATTATTGCTGAGGGTCCAACATTTAAGCGAGAAGCATTTTTTTCTGTTACTGTGCATAGTGATCCAATAAATGCACAGATTACGCAAGTGGATGCATCAAACGGGAAGGTCTATCAGGTTTCTTTGGTGAACCAATTACGATTAAAAGGCCTGGAAATAAAATCTTTTGTCGTAAAAATAAAGAAAAAAACGTTAGCGATAGAAATTCATAAAATAAATAAAAGTACATGGACTTTTGATCTGCCAAAAAAATACAGTGGTGAAACATTAATAGTTGAATATTCTGCCCTGGTAAAGGATCGTGATGAAGTATTATTCAAGCTCGAAAAAAGAGTCCCTGAATATATAGGCAAGGATGGTAAGGTTGAGCAATCGGTATCTGATAAAACTGAAAAAGAAGATGTGCCGGTTAAAGAAAGTGAAAATCAGCGGGTTTCAGTTAACTCTGACCATGAAAGTGAAATAAAGGCGCTGTCTGATTCTATGGAGGACGATAGCAGTGCTGCTGAAGTTATGCAGCAAGACAATAAATTAGTAGAAAATAAAAATGAAAAAAACACAAAAGAAGAAAAAAAGGATGAGAAAAAGGAAGAGAAAGAGAAAGAGATAGAGGAAGAGGGTATACACTGGATTTTGGTTGTTGCCATTGCGTTGGTGGTCAATGCGTTGCTTGGTTTGATTGGCGTGGGTGCTTATTTCTTGTGGAAAAAACGCCGCACAAAATTAGCGCCGGTAGAAGAAGCCGAGGTGACCTATGAGTGAAATCATGGCCAGTGTATTGATCATGGTGTCAGAACTGGCGTTCGTGTTAGCCATCGCTTTTGGTTTCAGTATGTATAAGACTATTTCACGTCAACGAAGGGATCACGAACAGGCCAAACTATTTGTTGAAAAGCTAAGGGAGAAAGAACCTGAGAGAAATTCAGCGCGAATTGATCTGTTGAAGGCGCAGTATCAATTGGATGATGACGCTATTCAGACCTATATTGAACGACTTACCGCAACAGAAAAATCACTTTACGGAAAAATTATAAAAATTTTTCTTGGTAAGGAAAAG
>CAZWBV010000288.1:0-3435 GCA_964632225.1 uncultured Gammaproteobacteria bacterium
TATGCCCGGCAATACGTGGCAAATGCCGTTTTTGAGCCCAACGACCATTGCCATCCATTATAATCGCAATATGCCGAGGTAAATTTTGAGGTACGGGTATTTTATTTTCGGTGTGGTGGTTGTTTGCTAACATTTGAGACGACTTTTCATAGCTGATTCTTTTATGCTGACTTTTATTACTAAAAAAGGATAGCGGCCTGTTTATGACTGGTGTCTGTGTCGATAAGGTTTTCTTTGCTAGTTCTCTTTACGACTTCTTATTACGACTTCTTATTACGACTTCTTATTACGATAGTAACCGCAACTAAACCGTACCTAAATATTGACTACAGAGAACTCAACTGTTAATGGGAATACGAAAATTATTATATTTTCATTAGATCTTTTTCTTTTTCTACCAGCAATTTATCCACGTCTGCGACACATTTATCAGTGATTTTTTGGACATCATCTTGTGCCCGCCTTTCCTCATCTTCGGTAATCTCTTTTTCTTTTAGTAATTCCTTAAAATCATGATTTGCGTCCCGTCGAATATTACGAATTGCGACGCGCGCTGCTTCACCTTCTGAACGTACTAGCTTTATCATGTCACGACGCCGTTCTTCGGTGAGTGCCGGCAGCGGAACTCGAATTACATCTCCCGCAGCGGCCGGATTCAACCCCAAATCAGAATTTCTTATTGCCTTCTCAACATCCTGCGCCACACCTTTTTCCCACGGCGTAACAGTTAGCATACGCGCATCTGCCACAGAAATATTAGCAACCTGGCTTATCGGTACATCGCTTCCATAATAAGATACCATGACATGATCAAGCAGGCTGGGATTAGCCCTACCTGTGCGCAACTTGGTTAACTCATTCTTTAGTGCCTCAATACTTTTGCCCATGCGTTTCTCTGCATCTTGTTTAATGGCACTAATCATTGCTTCAACCTCGCTCTATTAACGTACCTTCGTCTTCACCCATAATAATGCGCATCAAGGCACCCGGTGTATTACCATTAAATACCCGCAGCGGCATATTATAATCACGGCACAATGCTATCGCAGTGGCGTCCATCACCATCAGCTTTCGCTCTAGAGCTTCGTCGTATGTAATTCGCGTATACCGCTTGGCATTAGGATCTTTCATAGGATCTGCGGAATACACACCATCTACCTTAGTTGCTTTTAGAACGATTTCAGCACCAATCTCAATTCCACGCAAACTCGCAGCTGAATCTGTTGTAAAAAAAGGGTTCCCGGTACCTGCAGCAAAAATGACTATGCGCCCTTTATCCAGATGTCGGATTGCCTTACGACGTATATAACCCTCGCACACCTGATTAATCGTTAATGCCGACATAACTCGAGCTGAAAGTGCCTGCTTTTCCAGGGCATCCTGAAATGACAACGCGTTCATTACCGTTGCTAACATGCCCATGTAATCCGCTGTTGCTCTGTCCATACCATTTTCGGCCAAACCCGCACCACGAAAAATGTTTCCACCACCGACAACAAGACCGACCTGTACCCCCGCCTGAACAACCTCTTCAATCTCACCCGCCAGACGATTAATCACCGCTGGATCAATGCCAAAATTATGATCACCCATAAGTGCTTCGCCGCTTAATTTAAGCAGTACACGCTTAAACGCCGGGCTGGATGATTTTTTTGGCATTGCGGGGGTTTCCTTTCATTTGTTTATTGATAAATAGTTAGTTACCTTGTACCTGTGCCATGACTTCATCAGCAAAATTATCTTCTTTCTTTTCGATACCGTCACCTACCTCGAAACGCTTAAAGCGATAAACTGTCGCACCAGCATCTTGCAATAATTTTTCAATAGTTGTATCAGGGTCTTTAACAAAAGGCTGGCCGAGCAAGGTAATTTCTTTTAAGTATTTTTTTATTCGGCCATCTACCATTTTTTCAACTATTTCCTCTGGCTTGCCGCTCTCAGCGGCCTGCGCAGAAAATATTTCTTTTTCCTTATCAATTATTTCCTGCGGCACATCATTCGCAGACACACACTGGGGATTCGTTGCAGCAACATGCATCGCGATATCTCTGGCCAAACCAGCGTCACCACCCTGCAATTCCACTAACACACCTATTCGTACACCATGTAAATAACTTGCGGATATATTATTACTACCCACCTCCATCAAATCAAATCGTCGCAACGTAATATTTTCACCTATTTTAGCGATCAGTGCCGCGCGCGCGGCTTCGATTGTTGTGGGATCACCATCAGAAACTGACAATTCCGCTAACTCTTCAAGATTTCCAGGCTTGCTATCGAGAATGCGTTTCGCCACTGCCGTTGAAAAATTTACAAAGTTGTCATCGCTTGCAACAAAATCGGTTTCACTGTTCACTTCCAGCATAACAAGCTGCTTTCCATCACCGCTTTGTTCAATTACAATGCGTCCTTCAGCGGCAGTACGTCCCGCTTTTTTGTCCGCTTTGGCCGCACCCGATTTTCTCAACGCTTCAATCGCAGCATCTATATCACCCTGTGTTTCTACCAATGCCTTTTTGCATTCCATCATTCCAGAACCCGTACGTTCACGCAGTTCCTTTACTAACGCAGCAGTAATTGCCATGCTTATACCCTCTCAATATTACCTTGTTTTCCTAAACTAGTGTGTACTTAAAAGTGTGTACTTAAAACAGTGATTGACCTTATTTTTTGACTGTTTCTTTTTTAGCAACTGTCTTCTTGGCGACAGTCTTTTTTACAGCCGCTTTTTTAGCAACTACTTTTTTTGCTACAGTTTTTTTAGCAACCGTCTTTGTCACGGTTTTCGATTTTGGTTTTTCTTCAGCGGAAAGCGCCTGATGATCTGACGTACTCTCACTGCCTGCGGCAGCACTGTCTGAAGAAGCGGCTGCTTGATTACGCCCGTCATCAACCTGTTCGCCTTCTTGTTGCGAAGTTTGTTCCGAAGTCTCACCGTCAACGTCAGTGGCCAGGTTTTCAACAACATCGGTTTCTGTGCCACTATCTATCGTCTCTCCTTCATCCAACAATAAGGATTTAACATCTACTTTTGATCGTTTAACGGCCGTCTTTTTCACTGCTGAATCATCGCTCGTCACAGCCGTTTTTCCATTTTCGTCCAGTTCAACAAAGTCATCCGCATGACCAGCAGCACTTGCCAATGATTCACGACCTTCCAATATTGCGTCTGCGATATTCTTTGAATAGAGGCGAACTGCGCGGATAGCATCATCATTACCGGGAATAACGTAATCGATCCCGGCCGGACTATTGTTGGTATCAACAACGCCAATAACGGGAATGCCTAATTTTCGAGCCTCGCTTACCGCAATTTTTTCATGCCCGACATCAATCACAAAAATCGCTGTGGGTATATTCGGCATATTTTTAATACCACCCAAAGTACGTTCAAGTTTTTCGATTTCACGCGTTCGCTGAAGCGCTTCTTTC
>CAZWBV010000289.1:0-3422 GCA_964632225.1 uncultured Gammaproteobacteria bacterium
GATGATTTGTTATACATTTTTTGAACAGGTCGACCGCATTTGCCGTTGAACCAAACGCCTTGGCTAGTCCTTCAGTGCTCTGGTCGGCGAGCAGTATGATGGCATGTCTGCCTGGGAGGTCAGTGTCCTCGGTATTGAATATTTTCTGCGCAGCAGGATTGCTGCTGTCAATCATGCCTTTATCGTCAATAACGATGATGCCTTCACCGACGTTATCGTAGATGGTGCGAATGCGGGCCTCGCTACGTTCCAGGTCTGCCGTTCTGCTGGTGACACGGTCTTCAAGTTGTGTATTTAATTGCTCAAGATTTTGTGTGTATTGTTGTTTTTCCAATTCGGCCTCACGTAATCCGTCTACCATGGCATTAAATGAACCGCTTAATAGGCCGATTTCGTCCTTGGTTTTGATCTGCACTTCGGTATTAAGGTCTCCATTTGCGACGCGCCTGGCAGCCTCCATTAATTTCTTTATCGGCGGCAGGATGCTTTTTGTTATCATCATGGAAAGTAATAGTCCACTGCACAGTGCAAATGCGAGCAGTAAAGTAGTATAAGTGCGTATTTGTTCAAGACTTGATGTGAGTGCATTGCCACTTAGGTTTGTTGCGGTCACCTGTTCATCGACAAGCCCAAGTAACAGTAAGCGCATTTGTTTCGTTAACGGCGTTACTTTTGTTCGCATTAGCGTTACATCCGCACGCCACTGACCGCTACGCCTGATTTCAGCCACTGTGCGCATAGTTTTGATATACTGCGTCCGTGTTTCGATTAAGCTATCAAGTGCATCAAAACCAATCTCAATATCCATTTCCTGTAAATATTTTAATGTACGACCATTTAGTTCTGAGTAATTATTGAAATTTTCCAAGTCATCGCTGCTTAAATTGTATTCATTTGTTTTTTGGCTGATATAGAGACGTACACTGTTCATCATTTGGATCCATGTGTAGCGGACTTTATATAACTGCTCACGGGCCACCATTGTTTTTTCTGGTGATGCATCTATATCATTTGTATCAAGAATTTCGTTGACAAGACCAATGAATTGCAAGGCGGGTGGATTCAATTTCTCGGAGGCAAGTTTGAAACCGGGGTAGTTTTCAATAGAATTCGTGACTAGAAATATTAATGTGGACCCATGTTTTCCAATTTCTCCCAAAAGGGATCGCAGTTTTTCAATGGATTCAACGGAAATAGTATTATTATCTTGTTCTGCTACCTTTTCCATTTTGTCCAGATAGTCGTATAGTTTATGATAAATGAGTTGATACTTTGCAATATCCTGCTTATCGCCTGTTGTTAAATATTCATCGAGTAAAGAAATAGCGAGGTTTAGATCCTTCGATAGAGACAGTATGAGTATGGTGGTGGGCTGTTGTTGCTCGATAACGGAAATAGCGGATTTTTCCACTGTCGTGAGTTTGAAGAGGGTAATGACAATGCACATTGTCATTAGTAACATTAAACCACTGAATCCAGTGATTATTTTACGGCGCAAGGTAAATCCCCGTGGTTTGAAGTCAGGTGTTTTTGCGCTGATCACTGAGCCGTGTTGCGTGTCTTCAACCGTAATGGACATCTGTACCAGTCTCTATAGCGATTTCTATTTTAAATTAATCCAATTGCTATCTTATTATCGGACCTAAACTATTGTTCTTGAGTCTATAATTATTTATAAATCATATGCTTATGGACAGGACTGCGTTGTGGGATTAGCCTGGTTGTGGGGCCTGGTTGTGGGTCAGTGTGATAGTGAGGCGAACGTGGATACTGTGCCTGCGTAGGCAAATGGGTTTGCGTTTATTAGCGCCTGGCCGTTATTTAGCGCACCGAGAGCGAGTTTCATCAGTGATGTGTCATTAAACTTTTTTGCCAATTGTAATGATACGCCGATCAGTGTTGCGGAAGAGGAGGGGAGCGTACCGTCATCCAGTAGAATCTGCCCTGAATTGATTGGCAGCAATAAATCATCTGTTAAATACCAGCCCGTTTCATTAAAAAAACCTGTCCAACCTGCGAGTGCTATATTTTTTGCGAGTTGATAATCCTGTTGATTGTTGGTTAGTTTTGCATACTCGAATAAGCCTTCTGCGGTGTATGCATAATCTTCCAGTTTCCCCTTGCCCATCGAACCATAATTTCCTTTTGCTCGATGTAAGTGCTTATTATCCCACAGTTGCGAAACAATATAATTGCGTACTCGTCTTGCTGCATTTCTATATTTATCTTTGTTATTGTTAAGGTTGAAATATCGGCTGCCTTGCGATAATGCACTTAAAGCAAGCCCATTCCACGCTGCAAGTTGTTTGGTATCAATAGGCAGTTGTCTTTTCTTCCTGGCTTTTCGCAGCTTGGTTTTGATTTGGGCCAGCTTATTTTTAGATTCTTGGGGATTGATTTTAAGGTAGGTTGCGATTTCCTGATGAGAATAGGCTTTAACGGGTATATAACCCTCATCAATTGGGTACGCGCCGTTCATGTTCCAGGCAAATTTAATGTATTTGACTTCTTTAGGCGTGAGTGCGTCTTTTAATGCTTCGTTAGTCCACACATAATAAGCACCTTCAATGCCCTCGTTATCGACAGCAGAAAAACTCGAATACAGGCCACCTTCTGGTGAAGAAAACCGATCAATTATAAAATCCAGCGTATCTTTTGCAATATTTTTATATTCGTTACTATTAAATATATTAGCCGCTTGCAAATAAATACGGGCTAGCAATGCATTGTCATACAGCATTTTTTCAAAATGAGGGATTTGCCAATTGGGATCGATGGTATAACGAAAAAAACCTCCCTCTAAGTGATCACGCAAGCCTTGGGTTGCCATTTGGTCCAGTGTGAATATCAGGAACTCTTTTAGTTCGTCGTTATCGTTATCGTTAGTATTGTATATATCGAGTAACGCCATTAACTGGGATGGCATCGGGAATTTTGATTGATCGCCAAATCCGCCGGAAGTCATGTCGGCCAATTGCATGGCATGTTGATAAAAACTATCAATTAATTGTTTTCCGAGTGTTTTTTCAATGTCGGGGTTATTAGATAACGTGGTTTGCTGGGTTTTAGCGGCTTGCTTAGCGATGACTTTTAACTTGTCACTCTCGAGTTGCCAGCGTTCAACAAGTTTTGTTAATAGCTCGAGAAATTGTGTGTGTGGCGCGTATAGACTGCCGATCAGAGGATAACCTTCGGGTGTGATGAATACATTCATCGGCCATCCGGCAGCGCCGCGGTATTGCTCCATGAATTTGACCAGCACCGCATCCAGGGCCGGGTTTAATTCACGGTCAACAATAACGGGTATAAAATATTTATTTAACACCTTGGCGACATCGGTATTCATGAAGCTGTCTTTTTGCATTACGTGACACCAATAACAGGAAAAATAACCAACGGACAACAATATCAGTTTGTCCTCC
>CAZWBV010000290.1:0-3397 GCA_964632225.1 uncultured Gammaproteobacteria bacterium
GGTATATGGGTAACTATGGTAATACCATGGATCGCTGGTATCATCGCGCCGCTATTATCTTATGGCAAAAGACAGATCATTATGCCGTTTTGCTTGAAATCAATCCCGCCGATACCATGGCTGAAATACTTCAGTTGGCGCAAAATAAATCGACACATTCTCAAGCACTAGAAATTGTACAACAATTGCTGCCAAACTGGACGGGCAGGAGTCATCAACTCGACACTACGGCCTATTTTCACATTATGAAACTGGCTTTATTAATTGATGAGCCAGAGTGTGCTAAAGCACTGCTTACACCACTGGGTGCAGATGCGATATGCCCTAAAACTACGCCGACACTGACACTTCTCAATACGGCTTATGGCACGCAGTGGTGTATAAACATAATGCATCATTGGTTATCACCGCCCAAGCAATATTTCAATAAAACAAATTCTCTTGTCAAATCCTTGCCAACGATCATTAAAAAATTAGCGGTGAACACACATCCTAAAAACAAACAACTCAGCGACTGGTTGTTAGCGCATCAACTAAACGTCATTAAAAAAGACCATTTGACACAAAAAGATAATTTTCAACTCGCTCAATTACAACACCTAGCCCCCGACAAAATCAAAGAAGTTACGGAATTACTCACCGCTAGCATAATGACCCTCAATAAAAAAATTCACAATCATATGCTCGGTTTCTTAATAGCAAATCCGACACTTTATCCAGCCGTTGATCTTGCTTCGATTGTGTTGCACTTTTACCAGGAACATCAGCGCACTAAGCTAACGGACTGGGATCACCAAAAATTATTTAATTATGTCTTCAGTAAATTGACAGCAGACGTTAATCAACCACCACGCCAGACGAATGATTGGTCAATTCGTGAAAAAAATACGTGTCAATGCGTTGATTGCAAAGGCCTAAATAATTTTTTACAATCCAGCGTTGAAACAACGAAAGTCTGGCCATTGGCAAAGCGCCGCCGACAACATATCCATCAAATAATCGATGCAATGGCGTTACCGGTTACCCACAAAACAAAACGCATCGGATCGCCACATAAATTAGAACTGAAGAAGACCCACAAACTCTTTACCGAAGATAAGGCTAGAGGTTTAAAACTTAAAAAAACACTTGATAACTTAACTAAAAAAAAGCTATGGAAGGCTCAGGGAACCACAGCCCAACCCTGATCTTCTAAAATATCATAAATTGTTTTTCCGGTTTGAGGGTGTTGAAAACCCAATACCGAACCAAGATTTTTTTCCTCAACGACTTTCTCTCTCGCGCGATCAAATAACGCAACACATTTGAAAGAAGGTAGATGACGCGCATGGTATACAATACCGTCGTATTTATTTGGATGTCGATAGGTCCACTTTGCCCATTGCTGAGGGATCTCACAGTCGGTTGTGGCACAGATATTTGCATCGAGTTTCAGGATTGAAAGACCGCCATCAAAAAACATGGCCAACCGAAGCCCTTTTGTCTGGATTTTAAATACATTACGTTGTTTGAGTTCGTACTCTGATAAAACCTTGTGGACATCGTGAGACAAATTCGTAACATCGTGGCCATAGGTTTCCGCAAACGCCACATCAGGTGTAACCGCTGCGTAGAATACGCCAAATTCCTTATCTGGATCGTCGAATCGAAACGCTTTCTTTTTCGAAAAATAGAGACAAGATGAATGACCTGCCTTATTGAAGCGATAAAGGATTTCAGTGTCTGTTGTAGGATCGGGTTTAGGACATAATGTATTGAAATTATCCGGTGGCCTTGCAATTAGCTTCATTTAGCTCCCTATTTAGCTCCCTGCTGCTGAAATTGATGGGCCTTCAATTTGACACGATCTAAATATTGTTCTCCTTTTTTTAACGCCTCGATTGGCGTTAGGTTATCAAGTTCTTTGCTCGAGGTAATAAAAAAGCGTGTTTGCTCGACATAATGTTCAGTATCGAGAATCCGCAACACCTGTTCAAAGTTCGCCACCATTTGCGGTCCATCGAATTGCCACACCGGGTATTCAAGTCTATTGCCGACCGGAATCGCAATGATCTGCCCCTTCTTTGTTCGCTTTCTAATAGTATCGTCGGACACACCCAGCCGGGCCTCGACATCCTTCATCGATTCGGCACCACCCGCTTGTTCGATCATGGCACGAAACCGCCGAGTCCCTTCTAAGCGTAGGCGCTCACGTTGTGACGCACGATAATTGGCGTTGCGTCCTATATAACTTGCAACTTGCAGCACTAAATCCACGTCATTGCTGAGCATGAAGCTCTCAACATCTCGTTTTTTCATTTTATCCCAATCAACGTCTAGCAAACTCTTAATAGACCGCTCTAGAATAGAAGCTCTTTTCGGGTCTTTTAGATGGGTGTTGGCCAACTGACGCAACAAATCTAGCATTGTGGGAGTTTGTGACTCATTATCGAACACATCTGAGGAATATTTCATAGCAGTGTCTCGTTATTAATAACAGTTGTCTATACCGTGACCATGGCACGCCATTAATAGTAGGTCTTTTCTTAAATATAGCATGCTATATGGATAAGGTCTATTATTCAATATCGGCTTGTTTTATGAACAACTTGAGCATATTTGATCTGTTGGGTAATATGATGAAAATTAATCTTAAGCGACTGATTTAAAATAAAAAAATATAAAACTTAAGCGGACCAAGATTTTTTTCTTTAATAACCTTCCCTCTCTCGCTATCAAATAACGCAACACATTTGAAAGAAGGTAAATGACGCGCATGGTACACAATACCGGTTTGTGACTATTGCTATTTGATTCCACTGGGAGGTGTTGAAAATAAGCGACTGTCCCACTGGATCGACTCAGGGTTGCTTGCGGTGAGCTTTCCAAAATCAGGGTGCGTCTGATTAATGGCAATATTTCTATCACACTCAAAAATGAAACATAGAAATCGCTCTCGCTACGATTCAACTGATTTATTTAGGTTTAATGATTGGTTGCAGAGTAATATGACAGCTGCCATCTTCATTTCCTTATGTTGGCAAATTCTTCTGTTTCTGTGTGAACTTCATCTAACCGACACATTAACCTTACAGTTGCATAAATAATGAATAAGAAAACGTATTAATACTATTATACAAGGTGTAAATAGCGATTGAGACCTTGTTTCTAGATGCCACCGTCAGTGACATCTAGAAACAAGCAAAAACCGACTGATACAACAATAAAAACAAGAAAGCGACGCCCCACATGTGCTTCCGGTTCTTCGTTTTGAAGACCAAAAACTGACCTCGTTTTCGGGTTTGGTTATTTTTCAAAGGCTATTTGAATACCTTGGGCTAAAACAACGGCTCCGTCAGTGTTTCAAACATATGAATGTCAGTCCAATATTTGGTCATGCGAATATTGTGCTTCTCTT
>CAZWBV010000291.1:0-3392 GCA_964632225.1 uncultured Gammaproteobacteria bacterium
ACAGTGTAAAACTGACTACAGACCATTTTTTTGACAGCGAATGGATGAATGGCGGCATAATTTTAAACTTTAGGCGACAACTGTCTTGAAAAACGCCGCCTGGTAGATAGAGCATTGGCATTACAAGCCGCGAGACATACCGGTGAATATATAATTAAAAAGCCAGCAGATGAGACAGAAGGAAAAAGTGATGGCACTAATCGTCAAAGTCGATTAGTAAATATCAAAATAATTGAAGAATTAGCTATATTTACACAGGAGGCATAATGTCACAAAAAAACACAATTCGATGCCCGAACTGCGATACAGAAATTGATGTAAATGAAATCTTGTATCATCAAATTGAAGGTCAATTACAGGATAAGTTGACTGCAGAAGCAACTAAACAGAAAAAAAACAATGATGCAGCACTGGCAAAAATTAAAGAACAGCAGGATGCTCTATCTAATCAGGAAGAACAATTCGAAAAGCGTTTGAATGAATCGGTTAGTGAGAAATTAACAATTGAACGTAAAACGATTACTGAGCAACTAAAAAAACAAATTACTGAAGAACAAAGCGACCAGATAGATCTACTTCAAAAGGAAATTGCAGAAAAATCTGAACAGGTTAAAGAGCTTAATCTTTCAAAGGCCAAAATTGAGCAACTAAAGCGGGAAAAAGATGAAGTGGCTCAGGAAGCACAACTAAAAGCAGAACAGTTTTTAACTGAAAGACTAAAAGAAGAAACAGAAAAAATTCATAAATTAGCAGATGAGCAGAATGAATTAAAGCTTAAACAGAAAGATGAGCATTTAGAACAACTTAAACGCCAATTATCAGATGCGCAACGTAAAGCTGAACAAGGCTCTATGCAGACGCAAGGAGAAGCACAGGAGCTTGCAATCGAAGAATGGCTGTCTGACCAATTCCCACTCGATACTATCGAGGAGATAAAAAAGGGACAACGTGGTGGCGATTGTTTACAGGTAGTTAACACCTATGAGAGTCAAAACTGCGGAACGATTTATTACGAAAGCAAACGCACAAAAGACTTCCAGAAGACGTGGATAGAAAAGTTTAAAACTGACATGCGCGAGCGCGGGGTAGATATTGGTGTTCTCGTCACCAGTGTTATGCCAAAAGAGCTGGAACGTATGGGACTGTTGGATGGTGTTTGGGTCTGTAGCTATGAAGAGTTCAAAGCACTTTCATTTATATTACGCGAAAAGATTATCGCCTTGAACATGGCGAAAAAATCGGGTGAAAATCAGTCCGATAAAATGAGCTTGCTTTACAACTATCTGACGAGTAACGAATTCAAAATGCAGATTGAAGCCATTGTTGAGGGCTTTACCCAGATGCAAGCAGATTTGGATTCAGAAAAAAGAGCCTTTGCGCGTATCTGGAAACAGCGAGAAAAACAAATCACCAAAGTGCTTGAAAATACGACAGGTATGTACGGATCCATTCGAGGTATTGCAGGCAATGCAATCGGACATATTAAAGCATTGGAATTGCCATATTCTGATGAGGGTGTGGTTGAGGATGAAGCGAAATGAAAAAGCTGATTCGTAACTCCACCGCTGAATTTCTGATTTTCACTTCTCAGCGCGGTGAAGACAGCATTGAGGTTAGGGTTAAAGAGGGCTCTATCTGGCTGACTCAAAAATTAATTGCTCAGCTTTTTGGTAAATCAGTTTCCACTATTAACAAGCATATTAAGAATATTTATGCTGCAGCTGAACTAGAAGAAACAGGCACATTGAGAAAATTCGGGAATTCCGAATTTTCTACCAAACTCACTAATTTTTATAACCTGGATCTCATTATATCAGTGGGTTACCGGGTTAATTCGGTTCGGGCAACCCAATTTCGCCAGTGGGCAACGAAGGTGTTAAAAGAATTTGCGATTAAAGGCTATGTCCTTGACCGCAGTCGTTTAGAAAATGGGTCTTACTTAAATGAAGACTATTTTGAACAACTGTTAGCCGAAATTCGAGAAATACGCCTGAGTGAGCGTCAGTTCTATCAGAAGATCACCGATATTTATGCAACAAGTCCGGATTACAATAAGGGTGCTAAGGCGACTAAAGACTTCTTTGCAAAGGTGCAAAATAAATTACATTTTGATGTTCATGGTTATACTGCGGCCGAGTTGATTATAAACCGAGCGGACAGTGATAAAGATAATATGGGGCTTACGTCATAGCGAAAGAGTTTGCCAATAGCGAGTTTGAAAAATATCGCATTGTGCAGGATAGATTGTTTGAGTCTGATTTTGATAAATTGATTAAGCAGGCTGAGCCGAAGAACGTGGATAAAGAAAACAATGATTAAAATTAAATTTGATTCTGAGCCTGGTTATTAAAAGGACGTGATTGATGCGGTAACGGGGATTTTCGAGGGGCAGGAAATCTGTCAAACGACATTCACTGTGAGTAAACAAGGGGTCGATTCTTCAGGACATGAGGATATATTTTCTTCACAGAATATTAACGACCCTGGTATTGGCAATCGTTTGCGACTAATCGAAGAAGAGTTACTGGAAAACACTCAGCATGTTCAGCTCATCAATGGCTTAAAACAATCCAGAGACCTGGTTGGTAAAGATTTTACTGTTGAGATGGAAACAGGCACGGGTAAAACTTATGTTTATCTTCGCTCTATGCTTGAATTACATCAGGCTTGTCAATGGCCAATAAAACTGACCCTCTAGCGGACAATAATTTTGGCCCCCTAAATGTAAAAATATCGATTCAACATATGCCTATAAAACCAAAAACCGGATATGGTCGAGTGGGTGACGGGCGGCAGTATTTATTAAATAATGATTCAATCAGGAATGATTTGGTTGCGCGGCATACGCAACGCGAACAGGAGAGCCGCCGGGAAGTGCTGGTTTTGTAAAAAAACCAGAAAGAGACTGTAAACTATTCTGTGTAACTGTCATGGTTAAACGTAATCAGTTATACGCTCTTCAAATTCAATCATAAGCCTATTCTGCATATTCCGGCCCAGCCTGAATATGCACATGGAACTCGTGAGTATTTCCAGCAATAAAACAAATAATATAATAATGCTTTACTCCGTACTATAGTACTGAATGTATAATTGCTTTATGTCATAAAAGGAAGGTAAAAACATGACTGTAAAGACATCTGATTTACCTGTTATTGGCGGCTTTATTACAGCATCTGGCGCGGGTCTATGCTGTGTTGGTACTCTGATTATAGTGCGTTAGGCGTTCATGGGTAGCTAAGCTAACTGTGTTTGAGTCCTGCCGTGTTGTGTTTATGGTTATTACTCTGATCTTATTTAGTTGGGCCGGGTGGAAAATTTTTCAACCTGATGAAGATTATAAGCCAGGCAATGGTCAGGTATTCGTCTTTATCAATAAAAACCGCAGCCTG
>CAZWBV010000292.1:0-3380 GCA_964632225.1 uncultured Gammaproteobacteria bacterium
ATTTTGAAACCATTTGTTGCGCCACTACATTCGCTTCAGAATGGTCTAATAACCATTGGTAGAAGGTATTGCCGGCGATGGCAAACACTAAAAAAATAATTGCGCCCGCGATAAGCTTGATGGGTTTGGGTTTCATGGGCATCCGTCGACTCTCTACTCACACTAGCCGATATTATGTTTGCAGTCCTTTAGCGGCTATCCTTTCAAATTTTCTGGCTTCCATGTAGCCGATAACTCTGTACTTGCGGCGTTCTTTGCCATCGAGACCGAAAAACATGATTGAGGGTGGGCCGAAAATTTTGAATCGTTTTAATAAGGCTTTATCAATAGCGTCGTTCTTTGTTACGTCTGCTTGTAACATAACTGATTTAGAAAGCATCGCCTGTATTGCCGGATCTGAAAAAGTGTACTTCTCCATTTCTTTACAGGAAACACACCAGTCCGCATAGAAGTCAAGCATTACCGTTTTATTCTGCGCGTTTGCGGCGGCGATTTCGCGATCAAGTTCTTGTAAGCCCTTTATTTGTTTGAAGGGCATATGCGCTGCACTCGCTGCTGCGGATTGGCCGCCAGCGCCACCGACACCCATTGCAATACCATGCAACGGTTGCATATAACTGTTTCCGCCTGCCGCAGCGCCAATGATCAGCACCACGCCATAAACAAACATTATTAAGCTGGTGCCTTTCCAGAAATTTTTCCAACCCGTTGCACTTGCGCTAAGTTGTTCCAATGCCCCCATATAGATAGCGCTGATAATGACCAGCGCAGCGATTAAGAGCATGATGACTTCAATTGGAAGAATGCGTTCCAGCATCCAGATTGCGACGGCGAGCAACATGACACCAAATACCGCTTTAATGGTGTCCATCCAGCCACCGGCTTTGGGCATGAGTTTGCCCGCAGATGTACCTATTACTAATAATGGTGCGCCCATTCCCAAGCTGAGTGAAAACAGGGCCAGACCACCGAGTAAGGCATCGCCAGTTTGTCCTATATAAATAAGCGCACCAGCCAGTGGTGCGGCGACGCACGGGCCGACGATTAAAGCGGAGAGAAACCCCATAATGCCGACGCCGATTATTGTGCCGCCTTCCTGACTATTGCTCATACTAGTGAATTTGCTTTGTAGCGATGCAGGCATTTGTAATTCATAAAAACCAAACATAGATAAAGACAGCAACGCAAATACACCTGCAAAGGTTCCGAGTATCCACGGATTCTGGAACGCTGCCTGTAAGTTCTCGCCGAAAATTCCGGCAATAACGCCTGCGGCCGTATAGGTCAACGCCATTGCAAGCACATAGACCAGCGAAAGAATAAATGCCTTGCGGGTTGTGATATGTTTTCCTTGACCCACAATGATGCTTGATAAAATTGGAATCATCGGAAATACACACGGTGTAAATGCTAATAGCAATCCAAAGCCAAAAAAAGTGAGCATTGTAAGAATTGTGCTGCCGTTGCCGAGTGTAGCGGCGATCTGGTCTGTTTCAGAAATGTCATCATCGTCATCGCTGGGTACCGATGGGGTTGTGCTTGCTGCCTGCGTGTTGACGATTGCTGAAGTCGCGAGCCCTACTGGTAATGCCATAGGCATTGTTTGTGTTTGTGGTGGATAGCAAAAGCCGGCATCTGCACAACCCTGATATTTTGCGACCAGGTTTATGTCTGTTGCGGATAAGTTTGTGCGAAGTAGCGCAACATTGATGTCAATCTTGTTATGAAAAACTTCCATTTCACCAAAAAATTCATCATTTTTGATGTCGCCATCGGGTAAATTTACCGTACCAATGGTTGCGCCTTTTGTATCTTGAAGTTCAAATTTGAATTTGTCTTTATATAAATAATAACCTTTGGCGATATCCCAACTTGCTTGGATGTTATTACCGTCAATAACTTCGCTGGAAAACGCGAATGCTTTTTCCGGCGTTAAAAACTCTTCTTGTGAGCTGCTGGTTAGTCCTAGGCTTTCGCCTATTTTTTTCAGCGCGGAAAATGCACTTGAACTTGTTGCGGATGAGGTTAATGTTTGTATTGATTCTGCTGGTGGTAGGTCAAAGCTGATTTTTTGTGTTTGTGGTGGATAACATATGCCAATGTCAGCGCAACCTTGTGAGACGGTGATCAGGTTTAATTTGTTAACATCACCTGTTCGGGTAATAGGAATATTGAGAATGACTTTCTTTCGATAGGTCTCGACTTTGCCAAAAAATTCGTCTTCTTTTATTTTTCCAGGTGGGTAAGCGGGTTCGCCCAGCGTGACGTTAGGTGTGTCTGTGCTAAATTTGAATTTGTCTCGATACATATAATACGCATCGACAATGTCCCACCGTACCCGGATCGTGTTGCCGTCGATGACGCTGTGAGATAAAACGAATGCTTTATCAGGCATTAATGGTTCATCGTCGCCAACAAGGTCATCTTCACCGGCTACTTCAGCATGCCCTATAGGCAGGAACAATAGACTGAACAGCAAAAACAAATATGTCTTTTTCATTACGTTTTTCTCACTATTTAACTACTTCACTATTTATTTTTTACTCATTTACTCATTTACTCATTTACTCATATTTGCTATTTGCTGCTTGAGCTATGTTGTTCTTTCAATCGTTATCACGTTATTTTTGATCCAGGAAAGATAGTCCGGCAGGCCAGTATCAACTGAGACAGCAATTATCTCGGGTAGTTCATAGGGATGGTTTGCCATAATATGTTGTTCAATCTGTGAATAAGCCGTTTTAATGGACTTGATAATTAATAAGTACTCCTGACTGGATTTAATCTGATCTTTCCACTGATAGACGGATTCCACTCCGGGTATAATGTTTACACAGGCACATAACTGATTTTTCACCAATAGCCGGGCAATCCTGGATGCGCTGGCTTTATCCGGGCAGGTGCTCAGTACAATATGAAAATTATCGGACATGGATATAGTATCTTGAAATTGAGATTTTTATCATATGGCTATTTCCAGGTTGTTTCTATTGATATCTGTTTGGCGTCTAATTACGAAGCAACTCGTTTTGTATCCATTTTGTATATTAAGCGTTTTGTATATGTAAGAAAGTGTCTGCAAAAAATGTATACAAAAAGCATCGCCTATGCAGTTAGATTCATTATAAAAGAGAATTTGAGGCGTCATTTTATTACACTATCTGTTAAATATAGGTTATAACTTGAAGATCCTACAAGCCCCTTTTTTAGTGGGGAGTTTATTGGGAGTGCATTGTGAGTGCATTCGACAGTGACAGTGAGAGTACAGTGAGAGTACATTAGGGTTATTACATTTTTAGAGAGAGCAGGGAACGTGTTCAAAATTCTTTTGTTGTTGTTTTTGGTTGTACCGGTCGTCGAGATATATCTACTTATAGAAA
>CAZWBV010000293.1:0-3377 GCA_964632225.1 uncultured Gammaproteobacteria bacterium
GCCGCCATGTCGCAAATCCATTGACCAAATACTTGAGTATAGGTAGGTTGTTTGGTTTTTTTTATTGCCGATGTTGTGGGCATTGTAGTTGTAGATGTAGTTGTAGCAGTTGTAGATGCAATCGTTTTGCCTGTTTCCGGGTCAAAGGGGGGGATACCATGATAACCGCAGGGATTTTTTTCTGCTGGCGCATAGCCTTTGCCTTTTTTAGTGACAACGTGTAGAAAACGTGGGCCTTTAAGTGAGCGAAGGTTTTTTAGCGTGGTGACCAGCGTATCGATATCGTGCCCATCGATTGGACCGATGTAGTTAAACCCAAGTTCTTCAAACAAGGTGCCCGGGATGACCATGCCTTTAACGTGTTCCTCAGCGCGTCGTGCAAGTTCCCACACGGTGGGCATAACGCCTAATACTTTTTTACTGCCTTCGCGTACAGAGGAGTAGAGTCGGCCAGACAATATTCTTGCGAGGTAATTTGACATGCCGCCGACATTGGGTGAGATGGACATATTGTTATCATTGAGTATGACTAACAGGTTTGCGTCCACATCACCGGCGTGATTCAGTGCCTCAAATGCCATACCCGCGGTCATTGCGCCATCACCGATAATGGCGACTGCTTTGCGATCACTGCCTTCTTGTTGAGTCGCCAGTGCCATACCTAATGCTGCGCTAATCGACGTACTTGAGTGACCTGCGCCGAATGTATCGTACGGGCTTTCCGAGCGCTTTAAGAATCCTGACAGACCCTCTTTTTGCCGGATAGACAGCATGCGGTCTTTACGACCGGTTAGGATTTTATGTGTATAAGTTTGGTGACCCACATCCCACACCAGTTGATCATCGGGCGTATTAAATACGTAGTGCAATGCGACGGTGAGTTCAACCGTGCCCAGATTGGATGACAGGTGTCCACCTGTTTTGCTGACTGATTGAATAATATATTTCCTGACTTCATCCGCTAATCTGCGTAAATCGGCACGCGGCAAATCGCGTAACTGCGCAGGCGCATTTATCGTGCCAAGCAGATTATTTTGCATATCATTTTGCAAATAGTTATCGGATGTGGAGTCAGGCATGCGGCTGTCAAAATATTAAGTAAAATAAAGTATTAAGTTAAACCAGAGCGGGTAATAATGACGGTTTAGCCAAAACGATGCAAGAAAAAAAGGAAAATTATGAATCATTCAATAATGGGCAGGTGTTTTATAATCCAATAGATTCAATAAATTACAATCATTCGGTTTATTCAAACAGCTTGGGTATATTACACGCTAATTTCGTCGCCCAATAATGAATTCGGACAACCAACGCAGTTGGTCAGCGCGCTCATCCATCCCCGCCAGGCTATCGAGTGCCTGTTCATGAAGGTCCTGCGCCATTTGTTTCGCATTCTCCAGTCCGATCAGGCTGGGATAGGTCACCTTTTCCTGAGCTTCATCAGCGCCTTGTGTTTTGCCCAGGGTTTTAGTGTCACTTTCTATATCGAGAATGTCATCCTGGATCTGGAACGCCAGCCCAACGCATTTTGCATAATGGTCTAGTTTTTGTAACACGCTATTGTCGATTCCCGGCTGGCTTAATCCACCTAATAAAACACTGGCACGTATCAAGGCCCCTGTTTTATGCGTGTGCATATTTTCAAGTTCGGGCAGTGTCAGTTTTTCCCCAGTGGCGTCTAAGTCAATCGCTTGCCCGCCCGCCATGCCCCGGGAGCCACTGGCTAACGCAAGGGTATCGATCATTTTTAACCTGATTTCAGAGTCTCTAATCATTTGAGGGTCATGTACGATGATGTGAAATGCCAATGATTGCAGTGCGTCGCCCGTGAGTATCGCGGTGGCTTCGTCGTACGCTTTGTGGCAGGTTGGCTTGCCGCGGCGCAGGTCGTCATTGTCCATTGCGGGTAAATCGTCATGGATTAACGAGTAAGCGTGGATTATTTCAACTGCACATGCCGGTCCATCAAGGTGTTTATAGGCAACGCCCAATGCGCTTCCAGTGGCGTAAACCAACGCAGGCCGTACGCGTTTCCCCCCCTCCAGCGTTGAATATCGCATCGCCTGGTGAAGTCGTGTTGGAATAGTTGATGCGGGCGGCAGCCAATGGTGCAGTGTGCACTCTGTTCTGGCTTTATAGGTTTGTAAATACTCGGTTAACGGCACTTTTTAATTAAATTCATTTATTTTATCAGGGCTGCTTGCTTAATAACAGTAGACTATTCTTCGTCAACGGTAAATTTTTTAAAATTGTTATCGCCATTTTTTTTCATGAGGATTTCGACTTTTTGTTCCGCATCTTTTAAGGATTTTTGGCAGAAATACGTTAAATTGATACCTTGTTCAAACGCTTTGAGTGAATCTTCCAGACTCATTTCGCCTTTTTCCATGCTGTCGACAATGGACTCTAATTCTTTCAGGGACTGTTCAAAATCGAAATCGGTTTGTTTGCTTTTTTTTGCCACGCTTGTATCTTCCTGGTTAACGTGGCGCTAAAGTACCTTAATAGATGCAAATGCGTCAATCTGACATCCTGCATCCAGGTATATAATTTAGACAATTTAGGTTTAACCTTGTGTTTTTTGAGGGTTGTTGACTATGCGCAGGGTCGTACTATAATTCTACTCTCAAATATTAGAATCATTCTAATTTTGATCCGGTGTGTTGTTATGCAGTGCAGTGTGTTATGCATGTAGACTGAGTGACAACCTTCATAAACTGTTTTGAAATCAGTTTATTGAGAAGAGGGAGTTAATTCACATTTTTTGACGAGGAGGCCTCTAATACGCGGACAGTCTCTGATGGGTCATTTCACATAAGGAGAAAATATCATGGCGCTTAAAGGTAGTAAAACAGAACAAAATCTAAAGGATGCTTTTGCCGGAGAATCGCAAGCCAATCGCCGCTATTTATATTTTGCTGCGAAAGCGGATGTTGAAGGATACAACGATGTGTCTGCCGTATTTCGTTCCACCGCCGAAGGTGAAACCGGCCATGCGCATGGTCATCTGGAATACCTGGAATCTTGTGGTGATCCTGCGACAGGATTACCGATTGGGCCGACTGCGGATAACTTAAAAGCAGCGATTGCGGGCGAAACTCACGAATATACTGATATGTATCCGGGTATGACTAAAACGGCGCGTGAAGAAGATTTCAATGAAATTGCTGATTGGTTTGAAACATTGGCGAAAGCAGAACGTTCACACGCAAATCGATTCCAAAAGGCATTAGACAATCTCGACTAACTTGTACCGGGAACCAGAGAGAATATTCACTGCAAAGGCGCAAAGATTGCAAAGCACGTGTTTTTAATTAAACACTTCGTGTACTAACTATTAGCTCGCCTATTAGCTTGCATAGTTGTCTTGCGTAGTT
>CAZWBV010000294.1:0-3339 GCA_964632225.1 uncultured Gammaproteobacteria bacterium
CTATGTACAAACAGATTTATTTAAAGCAGAAATTGACACGGTCGGCGGTGATTTGCGCAAAATAAGTTTAACAGCCTATCCCGTGTCTGTTGATAAACCGGATGAAGGTATTGTCATGTTAAACGATACCTTGCCACGCTATTATGTTGCGCAAACTGGTTTAATATCAAAAAAAGGCGCTGCACCTGATCACCATACAATATATGAAGTGCAACAAACAGACTACACATTGTCCGCTGGAAGCGACGAAATCAAGGTAGTATTGAATTGGTCTGATCCATCAGGGACGTCTGTTTCCAAAACATATACTTTTCGTCGAGACAGCTATGTCATTGATGTAGAGTATGTTGTAAAAAATAATAGCGCAAGTCCATGGAAAGGCAGTGTATACAGCCAACTGCAGCGTACTAAAGTGTCTGAGCAAGGCCAATCCAGTTTTATTTACACCTTTATGGGGGGGGTTATTTCCACCCCGACTAATCCCTATGAAAAAATAGATTTTTCCGAAATGGCCTACTGGAAAACACAGGAAAGTTTTATCCAGGGTGGTTGGGTGGCGATGTTACAGCATTATTTTTTAGCGGCCTTGATTCCGGAACAGGGTCAGTTTAGCCACTTTTATACTAAGGCGATAGAAGATACCCGCTTTATCATCGGCATGACGTCGCAAGAAAAGTCTGCGGAAGTTAATGATCAAGTACATTTTACTAACCAGTTTTATATCGGCCCCAAGGACCAAGGCAGAATGGAAAAGGCGGCAAAGAATCTGGAGCGTACTGTTGATTACGGTATCTTCTGGGTGATCGCCAGACCAATATTTATGTTACTCGATTATATACATGGCGTACTGGGTAATTGGGGTTGGTCCATTATTGTATTGACGATTATCATTAAATTGGTTTTTTATAAATTGTCTGAAGCCAGCTTTAAATCGATGGCGAGAATGCGTCGTTTCCAACCGAAGATAGCGGACATCCGTGAACGATACGGCTCTGATAAGCAACGCCAGAGCCAGGCGCTGATGGGGCTATACAAAAAAGAAAAAATTAACCCATTGGGCGGTTGTTTGCCTATGTTGGTGCAAATACCGGTGTTTATTTCATTGTATTGGGTATTACTGGAAGGTGTTGAACTTAGACAAGCAGAGTTTATTTTTTGGTTTAACGACCTTTCCGCAAAAGACCCCTATTATGTGTTACCGGTGCTGATGGGTATCACAATGTATATTCAACAAAAATTGAACCCGGCACCAATAGACCCAATCCAACAAAAAGTCATGTTGGCACTGCCTTTCATTTTTACCGCTTTTTTTGCCTTTTTTCCATCAGGACTGGTGCTGTATTGGATTGCTAATAATATGATCACCATTGCACACCAATATTATGTATTGCGCCAATATGAAAAAGCGAATCCAGAGTAATTTTGCGGGGCGTAACACGTGTTATTGTGCATTATTTATTGTATAGCTTGCGGGGATAGATAATTTATATAACTTATAGAAAATATCACCGCAAAAACGCCTGACAGGAACCGCAATAACATATGAATACGGAAACGATAGCGGCAATTGCTACGCCGCCTGGGAAAGGCGGTATTGGCATCGTGCGCGTATCCGGTCCGCTGGCACCACAAATCTGTTTTTCTATCACAAAAAATTTACCCGAACCCAGATTAGCCCGATTAGCCGTATTTTTAGATGCAGACGATAGCGCAATTGATTCTGGTCTTGTACTCAATTTTCCGGCGCCCAATTCATTTACCGGGGAAGATGTAATAGAACTACAGGGTCACGGCGGACCCGTCGTATTAGATATGTTACTCAAACGCGTTATCGAACTGGGTGCCCGGCTTGCCAGGCCCGGTGAATTTTCTGAGCGGGCATTTCTGAATAATAAAATTGATTTAGCGGAAGCTGAGGCGGTAGCGGACTTGATTGACAGTTCGTCTATCCAAGCAGCTAAATTAGCAATGCGCTCTCTACAGGGCGATTTTTCAAAACGGGTAAAACAACTAAATGAACGTATCGTTGACGTCAGAGTATATGTTGAAGCGGCCATAGACTTTCCGGAAGAAGAGGTGGATTTTTTATCAGACGCCAATCTTAAGTTTGATTTACAAGCTGTTCTTAAAGATCTGAACGTGATACTAGCCAGCGCCCGCCAAGGTAATCTAATCAGAGAAGGCGTTACCGTTGTGATCAGTGGATTGCCTAATGTAGGTAAATCAACATTGCTCAATCGTTTGACTGAGCAAGATACCGCCATTGTAACAGATGTGCCAGGCACAACTCGAGATGTATTGCGCACGGAAATTAATATCGATGGTTTTCCCATCCATATAATAGATACCGCAGGCATTAGACAAAGCAAAGACAAAATTGAAATTGAGGGCATAAAACGATCCTGGATTGAACTGCAAAACTGCGACCAGGTTTTACTCGTCGTTGATGATCAGCGGGGTTTGAACCAACAAGAACTGGATTTAATTCAGCGCTTACCCGTGGATACTGCGGTGACCATTATCTATAACAAGATAGATTTGACACAACGTGCCCCGGAAATATCGACCGATGAAAATGGTATTGCTATACACTTATCTGCAAAACAGAATTTGGGCATAGATTTGCTGCGCCAGCACTTGAAAAAAGGCAGAGTCACGTTAGCCATTGGTGAAGGGCATTTTATGGCGCGCCGTAGGCATATCACGGCACTGGAAAGCGCCGAACAAGCGGTATCATCTGGTTTACAACAATTTATAGACAGTGGTGCGGGCGAACTGCTTGCTGCAGACTTGAGTCAGGCACAGGAACATTTAGCGTCAATTACCGGTGAGTTTACCAGTGACGATTTATTAGGCCGCATTTTTTCAAGTTTTTGTATAGGAAAATGAAGGTCATTTCTGCAATTTTCTATCGAAGTGTTTTTTCCATAGCCGTTTCTATTAGCCCCCTGACAACTTATGGCGAAACGGCTATCGGCGAAAAAACGATGGGAGAAATTCTGCAAGAAACTCGGGTTGCAGAAGTGACGACGTCACCCGCGCGTACTAAATGTTCAGGTGCTGCGATTATTCCGTCTTTTTCACATCTAAACGCGCCCGTTGATCTGCAACCCGATAAGACTTATGTTCAGGCTGATAGCGTAAAGTCTGAAAATACTCACCTTTATTCTTTTCAGGGCGATGTGCGCCTGTTTCAAAATGAACTGGCCTTTTCGTCTGACGACGTTATATACAGAGAATCAGCGAATACCCTTGATGCGACCGGAGACGTTAAATTAAAAACAAATAATGCCTTGTTTATGAGTAGCCGATTGTTTTATCAACTAGAAAAAGAGGTGG
>CAZWBV010000295.1:0-3307 GCA_964632225.1 uncultured Gammaproteobacteria bacterium
CCTCCCGAGTACAAACCACAACACCCCGAACCATAACAGGATCAACGAGGATAACATCCTCCACCACACGCACAGAAACAGCCACAGCGAGGATTGAAACAACAAAGACGACCACAACATCAGGAACGGCACGAATAACCAACACAGTAGGCAAACAACTCACCTCACTGGCACGTATTCAGGCAACAACAAAGAAAACACTCACAGGCACAGCAAGAGTAACCGCAAGCACACAGAAAACAACACAAGGGAAAGCGAGAATACAAACGAGTACATCAAATACTACGATAGCGAAAGGGCGAATTGAAGTAATAACAACATCAACTACAAATGCAATAAGTAGGGTTGAAGTAAGCATAATAGCAACTACAACAACGGGTAAATCAAGAATTGAAGTAATAACAAACCAAACAACACAAGCGACTTCAAGAATACAAACGAGTACGACAAAGACCACGACAGGTGTATCAAATATCACAATAGCTGGTGTTCAGCAAACCAGCACAGCAATAGCAAACATACGCAACACCACAATCCAGACCACCACCGGAACCACAGCGATTGAAAACACCACCCACCGAACAACACAAGGAACCGGAAGAATAGGAATAACGACAAGCAATGTACTCTCAGGAACATCAAGAGTGCAGGGGACCAAGACAGCGACAGAAACTGCCACAGCACGAGTGCAAACAACGAGTGCAAAAGCAGAAACAGCCACGGCAAGGATAACCACGCTTGTAGTAAAAAACATTCAGTCTATTTCAAGAATTGCGACCGTGGTGGAAGCAACACAGACAGCAACGTCGAGAATAACAACAAAGACAAAAAAGAACACAACAGGAAAAGCAAGAATTGAAAACACAAACACTGTTACGGAAAGCAGTACTTCAAGAATACAGAGAACAACACTGTACGGCATAACTGGAGTATCGGATATCTATAAGAGCACAACTCAAACCACACAGGGAACATCAAATATAAGAAACACTACGACACGGAGTATCACCAGCACATCACGCATAACCGCGCCTACCGCAAGAAACCAAAACGGGACAACACGAATACAGATAACGAGTGCAAAAACATCCACGTCGATATCACGCATACAAATAAAAACACTGCAAACAACACCCGCCACGGCAAGAGTAACAAACACACAGATACAAACTGTACTAGGTATTGCATTTATAGAACTAATACGAAAAAGAACACTCACAGCAGTGGCGAGAATAGGAGCACCAGCGAAGCAAGGTAAGTACCCGGCGATATTGAAAACAAAACACAACGAAGTTATAATGACAAGCAACGGAGTCAACGCCATATAAAATGAGTAAAAACCACACAGGAGAATATAAAAATACTAGAAACACTTTTTTGCGTGATATTCACGATGACCCAGCGCATAAAATTGAGGTTGAAATAGGAGACATTAAGCAAGACAAGTTTATACCGCAATTCAAAACGAAGCACTGGGATAATGAGACAAACTTCTCCCTGCGATACATAGACGATATGTCTGGTGATGTGATATATACAGGAGACAAAATCAAATATGTAAAAAAAGATGCCGAGGTGCATTTTTATCATAAGGAAAAAACGGTGCAAAGATTGGAAAACAAAAGTCCGATAGTCAGAAATACAGACTCTTTCAGATATATAAGTAGACAAGAAATAAGTAATATTGAGGCACCAGCAGGATATGAATTGTTTGATGATGGTGCTACAGAGTTTCCAGTAATCCGTTCATATATTCCTCCGCCGGGTTTTGTATATTTTGGTTATCGTGATGCTTCCAATGAGTTAAAATCTCCACAAAAGGTTCTTGATAAAATCATAAGATATAAAACCGAGTCTAGCTCAGGGTGTCCAGTTATCCTTTCCAGTAAAAACGGAGCTATCGTTATTGATGTTCTCTATCCTTTCAAAGACGAAAAAGAAAGGCAGTATTTTATGGAAATCCTGCGAGATTCTATTCTCAGCGTAATAAAAAAATATGGTGTTAATACATCAAAGATAGTTGGAAGGCATTCTGCTTTTATATATAAAGACGGAATACGCCCGAAACAAATAGGACGCATTGCATACGATAACAGGCATCTCATAGCATTTTTATATATTGATACGCCAGACGCTTCTGAGATTAAAAAATGGTATAGATTGGGTGCAAAGTTTAGAGATTCAGTTGTTACTAAGCTTACCGGCATAAGAGAAATAAGTGGCAACGATATCCCTTTTTCTATTAAGGACGAAATCGTAACTCAGTTTATTGAAAGGACATCTAAAAATAAAATTGATAGTTCGTGGACGAACGAAGAACTTGCTGAAATTAAAAAGAGAGGCGATGTTATCGTAACTAAAAACTGGAAACTCAACGGTGGAGTTGTTGAAAATCAACCCCATAGATATGAAGTGGAGGTGCTATTGAAAAAGAAACCAAGCACAAACAAAATACACTTTAGTGTCCGCAGTAAGGAGTTAAACTTTTTCTATCAGACACCTCTCACAGAGGATGAAAAAAGAGAAGGAAGTTCACGTCCTGAAAACGTTGAAGGTTCGTATGCGGTGTATCATAAGACAAAAAGAGATACCATTGTAGGGGGCAAGGCATATAAAACAGGGAAAGTATTTCATATCTATAGACCTGAAATTACTGATGCAAATGGAGTGAGTGTGTGGGGGGATATTTATTTTAATGAAACTGATGAAACTCTTTCAATTATTATTCCGCAATCATTCTTAGACACGGCTACATATCCTGTTATTGTTGATCCGACTTTTGGATACACTGTTGTCGGTGGTTCAAATACTTATAACAAATATGTAATCCTCGGAAGTGTGTTTCCTTGTCCTGAGCAAGGTGTTGGTCAAACAATGCACGCATTTAATCAGTACAGTTCAACAAGCAAACGCTCAGTGTGTTGTTTATACCTTGATAGCAATTCAACAATCATACCAAATGGTCAAACTGAAGAATTATCTAGCACACCTCAACAGGTGTGGAATGTGTACAATTTCTTAGCACCACCATTATTACAAGCAACTGTCTACGATGTTGTATTCTGGACTCCAGATGGCACTGATCTTTCGTATGACAAGGGTGTTATTGGTGATGGAGTTGGTGAATCTTTTTCCGGACAACTACCCTTACCAAATCCTGCCGTTTTTAGTAAAAACAAAACTGCCAATTAATTGGCTTGGTAATTTGTATGTGTCCATTGGTGCTTTTGCCATCATAGTACTTACCTATTATTCAGGTGGTATGTGGTCAGCGGTTTATCCTTGGATGATATCCATTCCTGTATTG
>CAZWBV010000296.1:0-3306 GCA_964632225.1 uncultured Gammaproteobacteria bacterium
TCTCGGATTACGGATATGATTGTCGTGGCTGGTACACCTGCGCAAAACATTAGCCCGGAAAAACTGGAAAAGTCTTTTCTACAACAAATAAAAGACGTGCAAACAAACCTTATCCCAATTGAAGAACTTAATCGTGTTCGCGCCCAACTTAAGGCCGGCAAAATATATGAGCGAGACTCAATTTTTTATCAAGCAATGCAAATAGGTACGCTGGAGACGGTCGGCCTACGCTGGCAATTAATGGACGAGCACCTGGATCACATCGAAAAAATTACACCACAACAACTTAAACAAGTCGCCATTAAGTACTTGCGTGAAGATGCGCTTACTATTGCCGTTCTGGATCCCTTGCCCATCAGCAGTATTGCACAAACCGATATGGAGGGCAGCGACAATGCTAAATAAAACGACAAGTAGCGCCTTACCAAACACATTGAACAGCACGCTTTCTTCTGTTCTATTATTTGCTTTAACGTTATTTACAACTACCAATATGGCATTCGCATCGCCTAACATTCAGCACTGGGAAACAAAAAGCGGTGTGCGTGTGTTTTTTGTTTCCACGTCGGAACTGCCCATTGTTGACGTCAATGTTGCTTTTGATGCAGGCGCTGCACGCGATGCGAACCAACCAGGACTTGCATTATTGACAAACGCACTATTACCTGAAGGGGCTGGTGATTTGGATGCAAACGCAATTGCTGAAAAACTGGATGACCTGGGTGCCAAGTTTGAAAATAGCTCACACCGCGATATGTCCGTTTACAAAATCCGCAGCCTGTCCAGCCCAGCGCAGCTAAATCCTGCAATCGAAATATTCGCGACCGTGCTTTCACAACCCAACTTCCCTGAAGACGCGTTTAACCGGGAAAAAAACAGAATGCTAGTCGGCTTGCAAGCAAAAAAACAATCGCTGGGTGCGATTGCCGAAGAAACTTTTTTTAAGGCAATCTACGGCACCCACCCCTATGGCAGCATGCCGATAGGCACCGAAAATAGCGTTAAATCACTCAAACGCCAAAACCTTATCAATTTTTATAAAAAATATTTTGTCGCAAAAAATACGGTAATATCTATCGTTGGTGACCTTGATCGCCGCCAGGCAGAATCACTGGTAGAAAAATTAACCAATAAATTAAAAACAGGTCAGAGAGCAAAAAAACTCCCCCCGGCAAAAATGCTTGTTCAAGCTGGTTTCAAAAAAGTAAACCACCCTTCTACACAAACCCATATCCTGATAGGCCAACCAGGCATAAAACGAGGAGACGCGGATTATTTTACACTCTATGTAGGAAATCATATTTTGGGGGGCAGTGGATTGAATTCGCGACTCAGCAACGAAATTCGCGAGAAAAGAGGTCTTTCTTATAGCACATATAGTGCTTTTTCACCCATGCGGGCGCAAGGTCCATTCCAAATAGGCTTGCAAACACAAAACAACACAACAAATGAAGCACTAAAAGTATTACGCACAACGCTGGATGACTTTGTTTTAAATGGCCCGACACAAAAAGAATTGGATGCAGCCAAGAAAAACATCACGGGTGGTTTCGCGTTACGCATTTCAAGCAATAAAAAAATACTGGGTTATATTGCCATGATAGGGTTTTACGGATTACCACTGAATTACCTTGATACGTTCAATAAAAAGGTCCAGTCTGTGTCACTAAAACAAATTAAAGACGCGTTTAAACGCCGAATATTTCCAGATAAAATGGCAACGATCACTGTGGGGGGAACACCATAAATGCAAACGGCCGATACATCCAGCAAAACGACGACAACAGCACCGGAAAACTCGCCACCTAAAAACCAAGCAATGCAACCAAACATCCAGCTAAAAGTTCTTGATGATCGCCTCGGAAAAGACATTCCTCTGCCAGAATATACAACCAATGGCTCAGCCGGTATGGACCTGCGCGCTTGCTTGGATAAAACATTGGAAATCAAACCAGGCGAAACGCATTTAATTCCCACCGGCATTGCTATTCACATTAATAACCCAAATATCGCTGCTGTTATCTTGCCTCGATCCGGGTTAGGGCACAAACACGGTATTGTATTAGGTAATTTGGTTGGTCTAATCGACTCTGATTATCAAGGGCAACTTTTCGTTTCCTGCTGGAACCGCAGTGATACCGCATTTAGCATCAATGTCGGCGACCGTATGGCCCAACTGATGTTTATCCCGGTGATACAGCCTCGTTTCGAGATCGTGAAGGAATTCAATGCCAGCGAACGCGGCGAAGGCGGGTTTGGACATTCTGGCAAACACTAAACACGTTAGATATAATAATTATATTATAAAATAAAGAATATACATATTAATGGGTATCTCAACACACATACCAAGTGTAATATTTAAAGCTTACGATATTCGTGGTATTGTGGACGAAACGCTCACAACGGATATCGTTTATGATATTGGCCAGGCATTTGCTACCGAGGCTAAAAGTCAAGGCCAACATGTCGTGGTGGTTGGGCGAGATGGGCGTCTGTCTGGACCGAAATTAATCGACGCACTCATAAATGGCCTAAGAAAATCCGGTGTCGATGTTATCAACATAGGCATGGCCCCCACCCCTGTTATTTATTTTGCCGCACAACATATAGGTACAGGAAGTTGTATCGCACTGACAGGCAGCCATAATCCACCTAACTATAATGGGCTTAAAATGGTCATTGGCGGGGTCACGCTTTCCGGCGATACCATACAAAAATTAAAACAACGGATTGAAACAAACGACGTTATTCAAATAGATAGCGAAATGAGTGGCGAAGAGCGTGGCAAACTTGAAAAAAGGGACGTTATCCCAGAATACATTGATCGTATTGTCAGCGACATAAAGCTAAACAAACCGATGAAGGTGGTTATCGACTGCGGCAACGGTGTTGCCGGCGCTGTTGCGCCTGAATTAATGAAAAAACTTGGCTGTGAAACAATTGAGTTATTCTGCGACATAGACGGCAATTTTCCCAACCACCACCCGGATCCCAGCAAGCCGGAAAACCTTAAAGACCTGGTGCAAGCAGTAAATGAAAGCGGCGCGGATATTGGCCTTGCTTTCGATGGTGACGGCGATCGATTGGGCGTGGTCACTCCAGAGGGCGACATAATCTGGCCAGACCGACAAATGATGTTATACGCCAAAGATGTACTTGAGCGAAATCCGGGTGCTCAAATTATTTATGACATTAAGTGTACCACCAATCTTGCAAAAGTGATCAGGAAAAATGGCGGCGAACCCCTCATGTGGGTCACTGGCCACTCGTTAATAAAGGCAAAATTAAAGGAAACGGGCGCAC
>CAZWBV010000297.1:0-3302 GCA_964632225.1 uncultured Gammaproteobacteria bacterium
GTTAAAACGAACGCATTTTCTTCTGCTTTGAAATTCGATGCGTCTGTATACAAAGCCTATGTGAACAAATATCAACAATTGAAGCAATGCAGTGACCAGGGTAAATTGGTAAACGATTTTCGGACTCGGTTTAAACAATGTTTAAGAGAAGAATTAATAAGGGCAGGTGAAATATGAAAAACAGTCGCATAAATACACTTGTTGGAATTGCGGTGGACGCACCGAAACAAGTCCTGGAGGAGGCTGCGCTGTTGGAGGACATTGCACGAGAAATTATGCAAGAATCGCGTATCAAACCGGACGATGAGTCTTATCGTATGACAAAAAAAAGCGTAGAAGTTTTTTTGTCAGAAATAATAAATAGTTCGTGTCAGGAACTGCGCAAAAAAAAACCTTAGTTGGTCAGGTTCAATAAAGCAAACGCCACGGGTATAATATAATAATCACTTTTTAGGAAACCTCTAGTTAGTCCATTCGTTTCAGAATTAATCAGCGGTTCCCTCATACACTGCATGAGCATAGAATTATGCCTTTAGACCCCATTGTGGCGATCCCTGGATTTGCTGAGCCGTTTAGCGCCTTAAGCCACTTATTGGCTGCTGGTGTGTTTTTACCTATTGGCATATACTTGGTAATGAATGGTCGCGGTAAAACCAGTCATGTTGTTTCTCTTATTGTGTTTGTTTTTTCCTACCTTTTTCTTCTCTCCATAAGTGGGGTTTTTCATTTATTAGACAATGGGGGAACAGGCCGTATGGTTTTACAACGTTTGGACCATGCGGCTATATTTATTTTAATCGCGGGGACGTTCACGCCCGTTCATACCCTATTATTTAAAGGATTTTGGCAGTGGGGTATGCTGTTACTGATCTGGACTATCGCCATAACCAATATCACGCTTAAAGTGATATACTTTGATGCCATTGAAGAATGGGTGGGGTTAACCATGTTTTTAGGCATGGGTTGGGTGGGCGCAATTTCCGGCATATTACTCTACAAACGCTTTGGCCTTAACTTTATAAAACCGCTATTGTATGGTGCTTTTGCCTATAGTACTGGCGCAGTCATGGAGTTTCGACAGTGGCCAGATTTGATCTCCGGTTATATCGGGCCGCATGAAGTATTTCATGTTTTGGTTTTATTCGGCATTGGGTACCACATTTTCTTTATCTATAGCTTTGTCGATCATAAACTTTGTCGATCATAAATGGCGCGCAAGAGGGGGCCATACCCATACTGCCGATGTATGGCCCACGAATTTGCAGAGGAGGAAATTATTAAGGCGTTACTTTCGGCAACTCACTAGACAGAATATCAAGGTTTGGCAACATAACAATTTCTATTCGGCGATTGAGTTTCAAGCCTTCTTCAGTTTCATTATCAGCTCTTGGGCGAAATTCACCAAAACCGGCGGCGGAAATATTCTCAGGGGCAACCTCCATAGAGGTCAATAGATGGATAACTGTCAGTGCTCTGGACGTGGACAGCTCCCAATTACTGGGGAATCGCGCACTTTGAATTGGCTTATTGTCAGTATGTCCTTCAATCTGAAAACGCCGGTCTGAGAACTGACTCAGTACCGCAGCGATTTGAGCGAGAGCGTCTTTACCTTCTGGGTTTAAATTAGCACTGCCACTTTTAAACAGAACATTGTTAGGTAGATTAATAACAATTCGGCCTTGTTCAATGCTGACAGTTAATTGGCCACCATCGATCATGGCTTGCAGTCGATTAACAAATTGTGCGTATATTTCATTACGGCGTTTTGTTTCGGCTTCAATATTACTTAGCGTGGCCATTTTCGCCTGAGAATCAGAAAGATCTTTTTGCAAAGCCTGTTTTTTAGCTTCAAGTGTGCTCAACTCTTCCTGTGCGGCTGCAATTTGCATGTTGGCGGCTTTTAATTCCTGCTCTGTTTTTCGAATTTGATCTCTATTTCGACCAATTTCATCCTGGGCACTTTCCAGGGATTGGCGCATAGCATCCTTTTCTGCTAGCGCCTCCTCAAATTTACCGCTGGATACACAGGCGGACAAAAGCATTAAGGGAAGAATAATAATGGTAACTTTGCCAATTTTGCCAATTTTCATGATAACTCCTTGAGTGTGTTGGTTTGGGCCTTTCGTTCAATTCAGTCCTATAATTGACGCAAATCGGCCTCCTTGTTGTTTTGATTCGCACAGGATAATGATTTTTTAACGCGATGGCAATTTTGTGTGACCAGACTACAAGAAAAAGACAATTTGTTATTCCGAGTTTTCCTATCCAGCTTTACTGTTGGCGAACGGCATAAGAAATGAAAAGGTTCGAAAATGAAAATTTATTTAAATTGTTGAAATAAAACAGAAAAATGTCAAAAACAACGCCTGTCTTACTTCAAAGCAGCCGGTCTGACCGCAACACCCGCGCTGGGATACGGCTTGCAATTCCTGCAGCGTAATTTATTTTGATAATAAGTAAATAAAATAAATATTCAGTAATGCAAGCAGGATAGAGAAACCTTGCCAGAAAGCCACCGGGTTTCGTTTTATCAATGGATTAAAGTCTGATGAGACCAGGTCCTGGTTAGGATGACTCAGATCGTGAATAAACTCTGAAAGTAATGCATAGCGGCGTTGAGGATTAATATTGACTGCTTTTTCGATCGCACTGTCTACCCAATTAGGGATTTTAGTATTAAGTGATTTACTGGATATATAACGCACACGCTTAATCGTACGTGCTGTAAGGGGTCCACCATAAGGTAATCCGCCAGTGAGCATTTGATATGTAATCACACCCAGTGAATACAAATCTGATCGATTACTTGCGGGTTCATCTATAAAATATTCAGGTGCTGCAAAATCCAGCGTACCGAGAACACGATTTTGATCAATGGGTTTGTTAATTTCCTGAATGCCTGCAATTTTGGTCGAACCAAAGTCGATGAGCTTCACGGTGCCTTTTTCATCGAACATGATGTTCTCCGGCTTGATATCCTGGTGTAACATTTCCAGCCGATGAAAAGCACGAATACCCATGGCGATTTGTTCTATGATACTACGCACTTCATTCAGTGTGGGGGTTGGGTTGTCATTCATCCATTGACGTAAAGATTGTCCTTCAATGTATTCAGTTACATAATATAAAAAACGTCGCCGACGTTGCGGTACGATCACTTTCAATACATTTGTGCGATTAATGCGTCTGCCCACCCATTCCTCATGTGAAAACTGATCGATGTATTCAGCGTCATCTTCAAAATTGATGGACGGTATTTTCAATACTTCTTTTTCGTCACTGTTCGTATCCACCGCGAGGTA
>CAZWBV010000298.1:0-3290 GCA_964632225.1 uncultured Gammaproteobacteria bacterium
TTTATAAAGTGGACTCTGAAGAAGCAGAATGGAACACCGAGCGTGTTTACGCTGACGGCAACATGGGTCACCGGCCCGGTACAAAAGGGGGCTACTTTCCAGTCCCACCCGTCGATTCACTGAACGACATTCGCGCAGCAATGTGTCTGGCAATGGAAGAAATGGGTTTATCAGTCGAAGTCCATCATCACGAAGTGGCCACTGCCGGTCAATGTGAAATAGGCACAAGATTTAATAGCCTGGTTCGCAAGGCGGATGAAACACAAATTCTTAAATATGTCGTTCACAATGTCGCGCATTCCTACGGTAGAACTGCCACGTTTATGCCTAAACCGCTGGTAGGTGACAATGGTAATGGTATGCACGTACACCAATCCATCAATAAAGATGAACAAAATATTTTTACCGGTAACGAACAAGCAGGTCTGTCTGAAGATGCGCTTTTTTACATCGGTGGTATCATTAAACACGCACGTGCATTAAATGCGTTAACCAATGCGAGTACCAACAGCTATAAACGCCTGGTTCCGGGTTTTGAAGCGCCGGTTATGCTTGCTTATTCAGCGCGTAATCGTTCAGCGTCGATCCGTGTTCCATTTGAATCGAATCCAAAAGGCCGCCGCATTGAAATTCGATTCCCAGATTCCACTGCCAATCCTTATCTTGCCTTCGCTGGCATGTTGATGGCCGGACTGGATGGAATTCAGAATAAGATACATCCTGGCGAACCCATGGACAAAGACCTTTACGACCTTCCACCGGAAGAAGCGCAAGACATTCCGACGGTCTGTTCTTCGTTCGACCAGGCGCTCAATGCACTGGATACAGACCGCGACTTCTTAATTGCAGGTGGCGTCTTCTCTGATGACATGATTGATGCGTATATCGAACTAAAAATGGAAGAAGTGACACGATTACAAATGTCCACTCACCCGGTCGAGTTCGATATGTACTACAGTATATAAATTATTATGTATCAGGATACTGCTATAAAGGAGTACTGCTATAAGAAACACTGCTATAAATAGTGTTATATTATTTTAACAACGCCCCCAACTGGGGGCTTTTTTTTACTGAAACCATGCTTCAATTAGTACTATAGCTAATACAGCAGTCTGCCTGGAACCCACCTGGAGATCGATATGCGCTATTTATTTTTTTTCGCCCTATTGAGTTTATGGGTATCCGCCAGCGCGGATATGTATAAATGGACAGATAAAAACGGAAAAGTTATCTATTCGGATAAACCCAACCCGAACGGCAGCGAAGAAAAAGTGACAGGTTCTCCACTGACAACTTATAAAACGGACCCTGCTGTTAAACGCGCTTTACGCAAACCGAACACCCCCACCCCCAATGAAATAAAAAAACGTAACATATATAGCGATTTCACTATTGAGCAACCCATTAACGATACCGCGCTTAGACAAAACGCTGGCAACGTCACGGTCACCTTTGCGGTAAAACCAAAAATAAATACTTGGCGGGGCGATAAAATAGAGGTTTTTATCGATGGAAAAAAAGCAGGCGAAACAAACGGCCTGACTTATAATCTTGTCAGTTTGGATCGTGGCACACACACACTAAATGCTAAATTGGTCAATAGCAGGGGCAAGGTGTTGAAATCGGATTCGGTCACGTTCCATCTGCTACGCGCTTCAGTAAGATAACATTCATATGCAAACACAGCGTCTTTACCACCGCTCATGCCACCCTTATTATTAACAAACCCGACCGTAGCAAACACACCTGATAATCACATTGGGTAACCACATAGAGAACAATAACAAGTAACAACAGTTAAGTAACAACAGTTAAGTAACAACAGCATGCCCGCTCATCAAGCAAGCGCACTATTATAGTGCGCTTCTTGTTCTCCGCTGCTATAATTTCGCTATAAAATACACCAGAAGGCCACGCCCATTTATCGTATTCAAGAAGAATTACTCTTTTAATATTAATTGGTTACATTTTTTCATTGTCATTTCAGGCATGCACTAGGTTCTCCACGACATAACTGGAGTGTTTATTGCAAATCAGGGGAAGACAGTCGTAAAGCTCATTATGCAAATAGATATCCATAAACAAATCGCAGATAACTTAACCACTGCGGTGCTGATGTTCAATAAAGAACTCAAGTTGAATTACATTAATCCAGCAGGTGAAATGTTATTTGAAATCAGCGCTCGACGACTTATTGGGCTGTCTATCGATGCGCTTTTTATAAATGTTGATGAAATGATTGAAAGTTTGAAGCAAGCAACAACAAATGGACAAAGCTTCACTGAACGCGAGTTGCATATCCTGATTCCTGGTGCACGCACTATAGACGTTGACTGCATCGTTACACCAATTAGTGACTCAAATAATGATAACGAATTGTTAGTCGAGTTAATACAAATGGAACGGCATTTACGTATTTCCAGAGAGGGTAACCTGCTAGTCCAACAGGAATTGGCACGCACCGTTATACGTGGATTGGCGCATGAAATTAAAAATCCACTGGGTGGCTTACGCGGTGCGGCCCAATTACTGGAACGTGAATTAGAAAATGAGGCACAAAAGGAATACACCGGTATCATTATTGGTGAAGCTGACAGATTACAAAACCTGGTTGATCGCATGCAAGGACCAAAATCACTTCCGTTGATGGAAACAATCAATATTCACCAGGTGATTGAGCGCGTTCGCAGTTTAGTCGCAGCCGAAGTCACTGATAAAATCGCCTTGATCAGGGATTACGACCCGAGCATACCAGACATCCACGCTGATCAGGACCAGCTCATTCAAGCCATATTAAACATAGTTCGCAATGCAACTCAGGCAATAGAAAATGAAGGTGAAATTGTTTTAAGGACACGCACTGAAAGACAATTCACGCTAGGTCAAACAAGACACAAATTAGTACTACGAATTGATATCATTGATAATGGATGTGGAATTGCGCCAGAAATTATCAAAAGTATATTCTACCCAATGGTAACAGGAAGACCCGAAGGAACGGGACTTGGACTTTCTATTGCCCAATCTCTAATTCATCAGCATGGCGGGCTAATTGAGTGTGAAAGTGAGCGCACAAAAACCCGCTTCAGTGTACTGTTGCCACTGTTGCTGTAGGATGTGAGGCACAAGAGGAATAAGCAATGAGTCGAGAAAATATTTGGATAATAGACGATGATCGTGCAATACGCTGGGTGCTGGAAAAAGCGCTTAAACAAGCAGACATGAATGTAACCTGTTTTGAAAACGGCTCCAGTATTATGAGTGCAATATCCGACTCCCCGCCTGAC
>CAZWBV010000299.1:0-3273 GCA_964632225.1 uncultured Gammaproteobacteria bacterium
TCGTCATTCTTGTTTGCATGCCGCAAAGATCGACCTGTGTTAATGCCGCTTGTGCCAGGCCGATGTCTTTTTGCGTTTCCCACTGCCAGGATCGTAAGAAGGGGTGTCGTCCGATTAACGCAGTTTCCAGGACAGTGCTTGGAAAGGATTGCTTGTCGTGCTGTAATAAAACACCTATGTTTTGCGCAACAGTACGGCGCGGTAATGCCGCAATATCATTATCTTGAAAAAATATATTTCCAGATTCCGGTTCTCTTAATCCGGCAAGCGTGTGTAATAGTGTTGTTTTACCAATCCCGTTTACACCGATGACGCCACATGTTTCTCCCGGTTTGATGATTAAATTGAGGTTTTCACAAACGTTCTTGTCATTAATAAGCACATTAAGGTTTTGTGTTTCCAGTAGGGGTGTATCGTTCAACGTATTCATTAGTCTATTATGAATAATGCTTGTTTTTTTGTAGTAAAAATAAAAAGAAGGGCACACCCAGCAAGGCAGTAATGACACCTACGGGTAATTGTTGGGGTGAAATCAATGTTCTCGCCAGCGTGTCCGCGCCAGTAAGGAAGCTACCACCTAACAAAATAGAGGCAGGTAACAGGATACGGTAGTCATTTCCGATGATGAGACGGACAATGTGTGGCACGATTAAACCAATGAAACCAATGCTGCCTGCTAACGTAACAGCCGAGGCGGTGAGTAATGATGCAATAAAGTAAATACTGATACGCAGTGAAAAAACAGATACGCCCAACGCGCTGGCCTGTAGTTCACCCCGGCCTAGAATGTTTAAATCTCTGGAAAAAGGCATGCAAAAAGCGAGGCACAAAACAAAGATAACAACGGCGGGTAAGATGGTTTCGGTGTGGCTCAGGTCTCCCATCAGCCAGAATAACATACCACGCAAATTCGTTTCAGGGGCAATGGCGAGCAAAAAGCTGATTAACGCGCCCCAGCCTGCGGCAACGATGACACCAGTGAGCAACAAACGCGTTGTTGTCCAACTACCATTACTGTGTGCTAAACCAAAAACCAAGAACATTGATAGTAATGCACCCACAAATGCACTGCCCGTTACCCACATGCCGCCTAAGCCAAGTACCATTGTTCCAAGCGCCGCGACGGCGGCTCCACCAGACACACCCAGAATGTAAGGGTCAGCTAACGGATTTCGTAACAGAACTTGCATCAACGCCCCCGCCATTGCCAGCATACTGCCGGTCAGGAATGCGTTTAACGCACGTGGCAATCTGAGGTCATAAATGAGACTTTGATTGAGCTTATTACTGTCGTTGCCTTGTATGACAAGAAAAATATCCGCCCAACTGATCTCTACCGAGCCGACAGAAATTGCAAACAGCAAACTTACTGGAGCCAGCACCAGCAAGCCGATTATGACTGAAGGCGCTTTGTTCATGTGAGTGGCGTTTTAGTGTTCAAGGGTTAGTTAGAGGTTAAACTAATTACTGGCCAGCCGTGGTCATTGGCATATTGCTCCAGTATTTTGTCCGGGTTAACCGCGACAGGGTGGGTGACGAGTTTCAATAGGGGGAGATCATTGTGTGAGTCACTATAAAACCAACTATTATCAAGTGATTCATTGTGTGATTTTAACCAGATATTGAGGCGTGTTACTTTTCCTTCTTGATAGCAAGGTGTGCCTTCAACTTCACCAGTATAGCGGTTATTTTTAAATTCAGCTTGTGTTGCGATGATGTGATCAACAGCTAATTCTTTTGCAATCGGTTCGGTTACAAACAAGTTTGTCGCAGTAATAATGACAACCGTGTGATTTTGCTTTTTATGTTTTTCCAACAAAGTGCGGGATGCTTTGGGAATGAGTGGCAATATGCACTCAGCGATAAATTTTTTTCTTATGTCCAGGAGTAAGTCCAGGTTGTTATCCGCTAAAGGTCGAAAGCTGAATTTCAAAAAAGCATAAATGTCCAACGTTCCCTGTTTGTATTCATCGTAAAAACGCTGATTTTCTTTTTCGTATTCTTCAGCATTGACCAATCCCTGTTCGCTGAGATATTGGCCCCACAAATAGTCGCTGTCGCCGCACAGCAGTGTATTATCAAGATCGAATATCGCTAAACTCACGCGTTGCCCCTAGTTTAGATTGTAATTCGCCGCAAAAACACAAACGGCGCAAAAGTAACCCTTTATTTAGGTTAGCCAAAAACTTAGGTTAACCAAAAACTTTGCATATTTTGTCTCTTTGCGGTTAAATATTAGCTGTATAAACAAAAAGTTATGATGATACACTAGACTTTATAGGAAAGTTTTATAGAGTGTTTGTATTTGCCTATATTATTTGCCGATATAAGGTTAGCAGTGAAAAATAGAAGGTATTATGCCACAGTGCAAAAATACACAAGTGATAGATGCGGAGGGCTTTCGGTCCAATGTGGGCATTATCCTTAGTAACTCTGAGGGTAAGTTGCTTTGGGCAAGACGAATTGGCCAACAAGCCTGGCAATTTCCACAAGGTGGTATCCAACAGAATGAAACGCCTGAGCAAGCACTTTACCGAGAACTGAGGGAGGAAGTGGGGCTTACTGCGGCCGATGTCGAGATCATAGGTTGTACCCAAAACTGGTTGCATTACAAACTACCAAAACGTTTTATTCGCCATGACATGACACCTGTTTGTATTGGGCAAAAACAACTGTGGTTTTTGCTTTACTTAACCGGCGATGATTGCAATGTGAAATTGGACCTGACAGATATCCCCGAATTTGATCGCTGGAAATGGGTGAGTTATTGGTATCCATTAAAAGAAGTTGTTTCTTTTAAGCGCAATGTTTATAAGGACGCGTTAAATGAGTTGGCTCCCCTGTTATCTGATATCAGTTAATGTTTAAAAAGAAGAACCGATGGTCAAATATGTCTGGTTTTTACCATCATTCTTGAGGCCACGCGCAAAGCCCAGCCTGACCTTAAACATGAGAGAGTAACCAAATACTATTTCAGCGGTTATTTCAAATCCGCTGGCTGTTCGAAATGATGTTCTGTCAGTATTCCAGGCTTCTCCCAAATCAAAAAAGACGTTGCCGTATAATTGGTGGATACCTATAGGTAGTGGCATCATTAAACCGCGTTCGAATGTAGTAATCGGAAAACGCCATTCAGCATTTCCTAACATCATGCGTCGACCACTGAGCCCGGGTAGTCCTTCTGGGTAACCTCGTAAAGCATATTTTCGTTTATTAAATAAAATGTCGGTCGCTTGAAACAGCGGATTGGCGTAATCTTCACTGAATGTTCCC
>CAZWBV010000300.1:0-3268 GCA_964632225.1 uncultured Gammaproteobacteria bacterium
CAATACCGAGGACACTGACCTCCCAGGCAGACATGCCATCATACTGCTCGCCGATCAGAGTGTTGAAGGATTAGCAAAGGCGTTTGGTTCAACGGCAGATGCGGTCGACCTGTTTAAAAAATGCATAACAAACCATCGGGTTGAAACCGCCGGTCAACGAATGGATGGCTCAACGTTCCCAATGGAAATGATCGTCACCAATATGCGTCTGGGTGATGAAAATATGCATGCCTGTATTGTGCGTGATATTACCAAACGCAGGGAAGCTGAGCTGCGCCTGGCAGAAGCTCAAAACAAGGTTGTTAATGCGGCTCATAAATCTGGAATGGCTGAAATGGCAACCGGTGTACTGCACAATATTGGTAACATTCTAAATAGTGTGAGCGTATCAGTAGAAGAAGTTTCACGTATTGCCCGCAACAGCAAAATACACGGCCTGATAAAAGCAAATACTATGTTGGCAGATAATTTGAATAATATCGGTGAATTTTTATCTAATGATAGAAAAGGTAAAAAATTGCCGGAATACTATATGAAAATCGGCGGCATAATCGGCAATGAGCTGAATTATATTATCGACGAATCCAAGTCGTTGAGTGAAAAAACAACGATGATGAAAGAAGTTATCGCCACTCAACAAGCGTATGCGACAGCCGGTATCTTTACAGAAGAATTTCAAATCGCCCCATTGATTGAAGACGCACTGAAAGTACAGGCAACCTCATTACATGAATGGGGCGTCAATGTAATTAAACATATTGCACAAACGCCCAATATCGCAGCACAAAGATCGCAGTTGTTGCAAGTCATTACTAATTTGATAAAAAATGCGAAAGAAGCCACAGCGGAAAATGATGAACAAAACAAGCATAAAGAAATTGTCATTGAGATTGACTCATATAACGAAAAAACGGTCTATGTCAGCATTTATGATAATGGTTGCGGTATTAGTGAAAACAATCTATCGAATATATTCAGCCACGGATTTACGACTAAAGAACAGGGGCACGGCTTTGGACTGCATACCAGCGCTAATTGCATGACAGAAATGGGTGGTTCGCTCACAGTCAGCAGCGACGGACCCCAATTGGGCGCCTGCTTCACTGTATCCATTCCAATTGCCAAGACAACAATACACAAAGCCGATAATAGCAACCATAACAAAGATTACAATAAAACGGTTTTCGCAATATCCAAGAATTAGTAACGAATCACTAAAGGAATCAGTATGGAAAATAATACACGAATAATAATTGTCGATGACAACAAATCCATACATGAAGATTTTCGTAAAGTTTTATGTTCGAAAAACACGGACCTTGATAACGAAGTTAATGATCTAGAAGATGAATTATTCGGCGAAACCACTGCAGCAGATACGAAAATTCATATAAATATCGAATACGAAGTCGATTCCGCCTATCAAGGTGAAGAAGCCCTGGCGATGATCAAGCAAGCTGAAGAAGAAGGCAGGCCGTATGCACTGGCTTTTATGGATGTGCGAATGCCACCCGGTTGGGATGGTGTTGAAACCATTAGCCGTATCTGGCTTAAATACCCTTACATTGAAATGGTGCTCTGCACAGCGTATTCTGATTACACCTGGGACGATATTATCAATAAATTGGGTGCAACAGACAGACTGCTGTTTTTGCGAAAGCCCTTTGATGCCATTGCGGTACAACAAATGGCGCTGACACTTGTTAAAAAATGGAACTTGAGTGAGCACGCCAGAAACTATGTCAAAAAACTTGAAAAAGAAGTCAACGAACGCACAATTCAACTAAAAAGCCTGCTAAGCGAACTCGAAGCAACCAACCGCAACCTCGTTGACTCGAATACCAGTTTGCAACACATCGCCTTGCATGACTCACTCACAAAACTACCGAATCGCGCACTTTTCAATGATAGACTTGAACACAGTATCGAAATCGCTGCGCGTGATAATCAACAGCTTGCTCTTTTCATTATTGACATCGATAAATTCAAGGAAATTAATGACACACACGGCCACTTGACAGGGGACGCGGTGTTATTTGAAGTGGGCGAAAGATTGTCCCTGGTACTGCGTACCAGTGATACCGTCGCCCGACTGGGTGGTGATGAATTTGCACTTATCTTGCCAAAAATCACTGCTGACGCACCCGAACTACTGGCTGAAAAAATCACCCATTCATTAAAATCACCCGTGGTCTTTGCTGATCAGAATATCAATGTCAGTATCAGCATTGGCATTGCAGTTTACCCGGAACATGGCGCAACAAATGATGTTTTACTAAAACATGCTGATTCTGCTATGTACAACGCAAAACGCAATGGCATGAGCTATGCAAAATTTGACTCAGAAGAAGACTCTAAGAGACAGGATAGAATGCAACTCATCTCTGACCTCAAGTACGCTGTGAAAGCCAATGAGTTGCACTTAAACTACCAACCCATTGTCGATCTGAACAATAACAAAATTATTGGTGTGGAGGCACTCGCACGTTGGCAACACCCCGGTCGTGGCTTAATTCCACCCGATCAATTCATACCACTTGCCGAAACAAAGGGATTGATTCAAGAACTGACCTTATGGGTTTTTGATGTTGCATTTAAACAATGCGCGCAATGGCACAAGATGGGTGCAAAAATCACTATGTCAATTAACTTGTCACCGCGTAATTTTCTTGATCCAAAATTACCAAATGAAATAAGTAACGCCCTGAAAAAGTGTAAACTCGATCCCCGCTGGGTCAGGTTGGAAATCACAGAAAACATGACGATATCCCAACCAGAGAAAGCGCTTGAGATCATTACCAAATTGCAAAATTTGGGTCTGGATATTTCCATCGATGATTTTGGAACAGGCTATTCCAGTTTATCCTATCTTAAAAAACTGCCGGTCTCGGAAATCAAAATTGATAAAAGTTTTGTAATCGACATGGATAAAGACCATGATAATAAAGTAATTGTCAATTCCACAATAAACCTTGCGCACGACCTTGGGCTTGATGTCGTCGCTGAAGGCGTGGAGAACGGCAATATTCTTAAAATGCTTAAAGAACTAGGCTGCAATCGCGCACAAGGCTACCATATGTGTAAACCAAAAAACGCGGAAGAAATCAGCCGCTGGATATTCGAGTCTGAATGGCAAATTGAACAAAACAATAAGGCGCAAGCGTCAAGCTAATACTCTGTCAGTATGTAGAATGTGTAGTGTACTAACCTCGAATATTTTCATTGACTGGAACAGGTCGTTGGGTCACTTCTGCAGTAGTAGAAAATG
>CAZWBV010000301.1:0-3221 GCA_964632225.1 uncultured Gammaproteobacteria bacterium
AGACGGGATGAATCGGCAGTCAAGAATGTGAAGTTATTCATTTACAGGCCCTAAGCATCAGGAGAAAAAAGTATCGCCGCTGATAGAAAAGATAAGACTCGTCTAAACGAGGGCATTACCGCACCTGAAGTTCGACTTATTAACGCAGACGGGGAGAAGGTCGGGGTCGTTAGCATTGCTGAAGCACAACAAGTTGCGTTGGATGCTGGGTTGGATTTAGTGGAAATCGCGCCCAACGGTGATCCGCCGGTGTGCCGGGTAATGGATTTTGGAAAGTTTCTGTTTGAGGAAAGCAAGAAAAAACATCAGGCAAAGAAAAAGCAGAAGCAAATACAGGTAAAAGAAATTAAGTTCCGGCCGGGCACTGAAGAAGCGGATTATCAGGTTAAATTACGAAATTTAGTTCGTTTTCTTACCGATGGAGACAAAGCGAAAGTGACTTTACGCTTTCGTGGTAGAGAAATGGCGCATCAACAACTTGGTGCGAAAATATTAAAGAGAATTGAAGCAGATTTGGTTGATTACGCGGTAATCGAACAATTTCCAAAGATAGAAGGTCGGCAAATGGTTATGGTCATGGCGCCGAAGAAAAAAGAAAAGGGCAAGACGCCACCGTCTGCCAAAAAGGTAGAGAAGGTGGAAGAAAAAGTTTAAAGCCGGGACGTTAACATTGAAAGTTTTTGAAGGCGACTTTAGTTAGAAGGAAGGTTAGAAAGTAGCAGTTAAGAAGTAGAAGGCGATTTACGCTGCGTTATGCAAACGTACAATCAAAATACAATTAATTATTTTATTAAGGAAAGTATAGACAAATGCCGAAGATGAAGTCTAACAGCGGTGCTGCCAAACGTTTTAAAATGACAGCATCAGGCAAAATTAAACGTGGCCAATCGCACCGTAGTCATATTTTGACCAAGAAGAGCACCAAGCGTAAGCGCCAACTCAGGTCGCCGTTAACAGTGGTTGCGGCTGATCAAGCCATGGTTAAGCGTATGTTGCCATACTGTTAGGTTATTTTAATTTTGTACTATTGAAAAACAAAATTTACTGAAAAAAAGTTTACTGGAAAGAGGTTTAGATAATGCCAAGAGTTAGTCGCGGTGTCACCGCACACGCCAGACATAAGAACGTTATTGATGCAGCGAAGGGTTACCGCGGACGCCGCAAAAACGTGTTTCGTGTTGCTACGCAGGCGGTTACTAAAGCGGGTCAATATGCATACCGCGATCGACGCCAAAGAAAGCGGCAGTTCAGAGCGCTGTGGATTGCACGTATCAACGCAGCTGCAAGAGAATGCGGTATTTCTTATAGTCGCTTGATAAATGGTTTAATGAAAGCCGCAATTGATATAGATAGAAAGATTTTGGCTGACCTGGCTGTTTTTGACAAACCTGCTTTTGCAGCGCTAGCTGAAAAAGCCAAGGCCAGCCTGTAAACAAGTTCGTTTGTTATTACCGTTTGTTTTTAATTTTTTATTAACAAGTATTAGCTAAATAGAATTGTTTAGACCCACTGTTGATTAACAGAACAGGAAAAAGGGAAAGGCTAACACCTTTCCTTTTTTTTTGTACAGGGATGTACTTATGCCGCGAGAGCACAGGGATGTGCGAAGCGGTTTTGTACAGGGATGGACTTTGTACAGATTAAGTGACCATTAGATTTACAAGAGCATAATGCAAGAAATCAACTCACTCGTTAAAGAAGCTAAAAATGCAGTAGATACCGCAGGCGATTTGCCTGCGTTGGATGAATTGCGGGTGCAATATCTCGGTAAAAAAGGCAAGTTTACCGAGCAATTAAAAATGCTTGGTAAATTATCTGCAGAAAAACGCCCTAAGGCAGGCCAGGAAATAAATAAAGCCAAGCAATTATTACAAAAAAGTATTGAGACCCGACGTTCTGAACTCGAACGAATTCAGTTGGCGCAAAAGCTCGCGACAGAAACCATCGATATCACGTTACCCGGTCGTGGTCAGCGCAGAGGCGGGTTGCATCCGGTAACGCATACAATGCAGCGTATTGAGTCTTTGTTCACCCAACTCGGATTTGAAATTGCCGAGGGGCCTGAAATCGAGGACGATTACCATAATTTCGAAGCTCTTAACATGCCGGCATCCCACCCTGCGCGCGCAATGCATGATACTTTTTATATTAATGCACAAACGGTGTTACGCACACATACATCAAATGTACAGATACGGGTAATGGAGAATGCCAAGCCACCTTTTCGTGTGCTTGCGCCAGGTCGGGTTTACCGTTGTGACTCCGATATTACACATACGCCGATGTTTCATCAGGTCGAAGGTTTCATGGTGGACGAAAATATTACTTTCGCTAATCTTAAGGGCATATTGGATGAATTTCTCAAGCACTTTTTTGAAGAGGATTTAAAGGTGCGGTTTCGACCGTCTTATTTTCCCTTCACTGAGCCCTCTGCTGAGGCGGATATTGAGTGTGTGATGTGTAAAAGCAAAGGTTGTCGAGTGTGCAGTTATACCGGCTGGTTGGAGATATTGGGTTGCGGAATGATCCATCCAAAAGTTTTTCAACACGTCAATATAGACAATGAAAAATACACGGGTTTTGCTTTTGGAATGGGCGTAGAGCGTATGGCAATGCTGCGCTCTGGCGTGAATGATATACGCTTGTTTTTCGAAAACGACTTACGTTTTTTGCGACAGTTTAATTAATGAAAATGAGTAATTACGCAGAGAAAAAGTTGATTTTTATTTCCAGCGCCCAACTTTCTGTGTTCTGCGTGGTTATTAACAAGCGGTTATAAACAAACAGGTTTTACGTCATGAAATTCAGCGAAAATTGGCTTAGAGAGTGGGTTAATCCGCCGGTATCGACGGGCGAACTGGTTGCGCAATTGTCTATGGCGGGTCTAGAAGTCGATTCGAGTGAGCCTGTTGCTGAAAAATTCACAGGCATTGTGGTTGGCGAAGTGTTAAGCCTGACACCTCACCCGGACGCAAAAAAACTGAATATTTGTTCAGTTAATATTGGTGAAACAAAACCGCTTACCATTGTGTGTGGCGCGCCCAATGTAAAGAAGGGAATTAAGGTGCCCACGGCCAGGACAGGCGCGCAATTGCCGGGCGACTTTCAAATTAAAAAGACCACTATTCGAGGTGCTGAATCAGAAGGGATGTTGTGTTCGGCAAAGGAAATTGGATTCAGTGATACTGTCGATGGCCTGATGAGCCTGCCTGCGGATGCGC
>CAZWBV010000302.1:0-1413 GCA_964632225.1 uncultured Gammaproteobacteria bacterium
AATTACTGACCCGGAGATTGGTCCACATACGACGACTTTCGGTATTGACGGTCACATAACCGATGCCAGTACCATCCGTTTCGACGGGTGTAGGCACAACCTGACTGCCGTCTACGTTTACGCGAAAAACCTCAACGCCGTCTGGTTCGATTTGCCCGCGAAGTTCACCTGAGCCGAAAGAGTCACTATGAATGTTGAAATATATTTGGCCGTTTAATAAGCCCGTCAACTGATCTGAGGTTAACGTGTTTCTGGTTTCCACTATAGTATTACCAATACCATTTTCATTATCAATTAGAGTAAGTTGAACCGCAGGATCACCAATCTCTCCAGCAAATGCCTGGTGAAGATGCGCGTTTGTAACGACGATGTTATCCACCAGCACATTGACGACGATGTCACCACTGGCAGTATTCACTGTCACGTAACCAATGCCACTGGCGCTGCTCGTTACCGGTGGAACTTCGTTATCACCCCTTAAGTTCGTTCGGATCACCTGTGTATCAGTTCCGGTTATTATTTGCCCGCGTAATTCACCTTTTTTATTGTTATCAGTGTGTACGACTATATACAAGCCGCCAGCCAGCAGGCTGTCTAGTTGCGTATTAAGTAGGACTGCGCCATTGGGAACATTCCATACATCATTGTTTGCGCCTTGTACAAGATCAAGATTTCGTATGGGTGCGCCTTTATTTCCCGCAAACGCATTATGGATTTGCACATTTAAGATTTCAGAACTGGCATTGCTAACCGTGACGTTGCCACTAATAGCGAGGCTGTCTTGGTCTATCGTCAGGTTGGCGTTACCTGATGCGGATGCTGGATCGGTATCAAATGGCGATACAGGTTGTTCACTGTCCAACGCCACATTAAATGAAAGTGTATTGTTGTTCTGCGGGTTCTCGTCATTGTTATCACTTCCACCGCAACCCGACATTAACCCTAGTATTAAAACCAGAATTGGTACTTTTTGAATTATATTCACTGCGTTTGATCCTCCATAATTAGCTTGTATCTCAAGTATTAACCGTTAATAGTGACCAATAAATAGACACATATTAAATAACCCCATGTTTTGTATTCGCAAAACAAATCTCTGCTGTTATGCTGTAGTAATTGAGTTCCGGTTCCGCAGCCAATGGTTCAAACATAAAAAAAAGTTTCTGATTGAACCGTTTGGTCTTACTGTGGAACTAATTTACTAATCACATTGTGTGATCTATGTGCTTGTTGAATAAACGGAATTTAAGTGGGTAAGTAAGTGGAAGGGAATGAAAGTAAGTACGACTACTGTTACTAATAGACCAAGTACGAATACTATTCAGTACTAATATAAGTATAACCACTGAGGTACGTAGACAACGCATGGAAGAACTAGGACAACAACAAGGGGAACGTGGTAGACAACACGTG